>CAZHSU010000001.1:0-28944 GCA_964535095.1 uncultured Candidatus Saccharibacteria bacterium
ACCTTTTTATAGCAGTAAATTTTGTCACCTTCTCTTGCTTCGATTGTCCCATCAACAAGCTGAATTCCACATTCAAAACCAGCTTTTACCTCACTTACCTTATCTTTATTTATTCTCAAACTCTTTACCTTGCTTTCCCCTACAATCTCATCATTTCTCACTACATATATCTTACAATCCTGCTTCATAATCCCTTTATCTACCTTACTTCCCAATACTACACTACCATCTGAGAGGGTAAATATTGTCCTAATAGTGGCATCTCCTATTTCTTCTTCTACCTCTTGAGGAAGTGCCATCAATGTTAAAGCCTCCTTGATTTCTTCAAAAATTCTGTAAATGATGTCATAGGTCTTTACTAGCACTCTGTTTTTCTTAGCATAATCTTCCACTCCAGCTTCAATCCCAACCTCAAAACCAAGAATAATTGCTTTGGAAAGGCCTGCAAGCTCAACATCCCTTAAAGCAATATTGCCAACACCAGAGTCAACAATCTTCACACTATAATCTTCCTCAACAATCTTGCTTAGTGTGTTTTTAATTGCCTCTAGAGATCCCTCTGAAGAACTTTTTACAATTACATTAAGAGTTCCTCCCTCTTCTCCTTTGCTCTCACTTGTATCAAAGAAATCTTCCAATGACATCTCTGTTGCCTCCACAATACTCTGTTTCTCAATTTTAATAATTGTTTCTAAGAGTTTTTTATCGTTTTTTGCAAGAAGGTATCCCTCTGTTCCGAGTTCCAAAAGATGTGAAAGACCAATGATTTTACCTCCACAGCCACAGTCGAAAAGACAGATGGGCTTGCCATCTTCTGTAACCATTCCTTTTACCTTTTCTAAATATAACTTGTCATCTACTTTGTAGCCAAACCAATTTCCCTGACAGATTGAACCATAAGAGAGAACAATTGAAGAGACATTCCCTTTATATTTGTCTTTAACAGATTCTAATACAAATGCTTTTCCTAAAATTGCATTTGGTAATTTTTCAACTTCTCTTAGACCTTCAACTTCTGCGACAAGAAGAATTAAGTCTAGAAGTTCAGGAATTCCTTTTCCTGTTCTACCAGAGACTTCGAGAACAGGGATTGTTCCTCCCATTCCTTCTATTTGAAGTCCTGCATTCACAATATCTCTTTTGATTTTTTCCACATCTACATCTGGAAGATCTATTTTGTTAATGACAACTATTGGTTTAGCTGTGGAATTTTTGATTATTTCTATAGATTCTTTTGTTTGAGGTTGTACACCATCGTTTGCGGCAACGATTAGAAGTACAATATCTGCAATAGTGCCACCTCTTGATCTCATAAGGTCGAAGGCTTCATGACCGGGAGTGTCGATAAAGGTTATCTTTTTATCTTTGCCATCTAGGTTTACTGTAAAGACAGAAACCTTCTGTGTAATACCTCCTGCTTCCACACTCTGGACATCGCTCTTCCTTATTTTGTCTAAAATCGTAGTTTTCCCATGATCCACATGCCCCAAAATAGTGACAACTGGTGTTCTTAGGATATTCTTCTGTTTTGTGTTTGCAGAACTCTTCGCCATTCAGCTATTCCCAAACTAAAATTACTTTTCTTCTGTTTTTTCCTCTTCTTCTACCTTTTCCTCAGTCTTGGTTTCCTCAACTACTGCATCTTCCTCTGTTTTTACTTCTTCTACTACTGGCTCTTCATCTTTTTCCCCCTCTACCTTCTTCTCCTCTATTGCATCTGGATCTGCAGGAACAATATCTATCTTGTAGCCTGTCAATTTCCATGCAAGTCTTACATTCTGTCCCTCCCTACCGATAGCTAAAGATAGCTGATCATTTGGAACAGTAACAGTTGCTACCTCATTATCTATCTTCACATCATCAATCTTTGCAGGGCTTAATGAATTTGCAACAAATTTCTCTGCATCTGAATCCCATTCGATGATATCTATTTTTTCTTCACCTAACTCATTCATTACATTTGCAATTCTAATACCTCTCTGACCAACACATGAACCAATTGGATCTACACCTTCCTGATGTGAGACTACTGCCATTTTGCTTCTAGAACCTGCTTCTCTTGCAATTGCTTTAACTTCCAAAACTCCAGATTCTATCTCTGGTACCTCAAGTTTGAACAAGCCTACTAAGAAATCTGGATCTGACCTAGAAACAATCATTTGTGAATCTACAATATCTTTTAGCAATACCTTATATCTATCTCCTAATCTGTAAAATTCATTAGAAATCTGCTCTTCTGGAGGCATAATTGCTGTTGCTTTTGCAATTTCAAAAATTCCTTCACCTCTTTGCATTCTCTGCATAAGGGCTGTGAAAATTTCTCCAACTTTATCGCTATACTCGCTAATAACTGCCTCTTTCTCGGATTCTCTAATCTTCTGCAAAATCACCTGTTTTGCTGTTTGTGCAGCAATTCTTCCAAAATCTTCAGATGGCATCTCTATCTGAATAGCATCACCAACATCTACATTTGGTGAAATCATTTCAGCTTCAGAAAGAGAAATTTCTCTCTCTCCATCTTTAACTTTTTTAACAACTTCTTTTGTTGCAATTAGCTTGAACTCGCCTGTTTCTCTATTTAACTCCACAGACCAGTTTGGCTGACTCTCTTCTTCTGGTGCATCCAATCCAAATTTCTCCTTTTTAAATGCAACAAGAATCGCTTCTTCCAATGCTTGGAAAATCTCTTCTTTTTCTATTCCTCTCTCTGCAGCTATCTGATTAATTGCAGTGATGAATTCTGTAGTCATTGACATAATATGAAATAATTCAAAGTTTATATACATTAAGATAGGAAATCTTAAAAAAAAAGGTGAGTTTTATCCTCACCCTTTCCTTCGTATTACTTTCCTATTTATAGTATAGCATACTTGGGACCTTGATAGCAAACACTAAGGTCTTAACTGCTCCCAAAGTTCTTTTTCTGCTCTGCTTAGTCTCCTTGGGATTTCAATACGAACTCTTACATAATGATCTCCCCTCTCCTTAGGAGAATTGAGTAATGGTGCTCCCTTACCCTTTAATTTGAAGATTGTACCTGGTTGTGTACCCTTAGGAATTTTCAATTTCACTTCTTCAAAAATTGTTTCAACCTTAACAACATCTCCTAGAACAGCAGATGATACTGGAATCTCCAAATCTGTATAGATATTATTCCCTCTTCTTTCAAACTTAGGAGATGCCTCGACATTAACCTCTATATACAAATCCCCTGTTGCTCCACCATTCTTACCTGCATTACCACCTCCTCTAAATCTCAAAATCATGCCCTCATATGCTCCTGCTGGAACCTTAATACTAATATCTTCTTCCACATACTTAAGACCACTCCCTTCACACTTACTACATGGGTCCTCTATAACAGAACCTGTGCCTCCACAATTCTGACATACTCCCATAATTGCAATCTGTCCAAAGACCGTATTTCTCACTTGTTGACTCTGTCCAGTTCCCTTACATACAGGACACACTTTTTTCTTGCCAGATTCACTTCCTGAGCCTTTACATTTATCACATCTGTCTTCTTTCCTCACCTTTAGCTTAAAATCTCCACCTTTCATAGCTTCTTCAAAACTCAAGCTAATCCTATATCTAATATCTGAACCTGTATTATCCACCTGTCTGCCTTCTCCACCAAAGTCAAAACCACCTCCCATACCACCTGGCATACCTCCTCCAAAGAAGGTATTGAAAATATCTCCCATATCAAAGGGAGCTCCACCATTAAAATCCGTGTATCCACCAGAAGAACCTGGGTTAAAACCTGCTGTTCCAGCATGTCCAAATTGGTCGTAAGCAGACCTCTTAGAATCATCGGAAAGCACCTCATATGCCTCTTGCACCTCCTTAAATTTCTCCTCAGCATCAGCCTCCTTATTCACATCAGGATGATATTTCTTTACCAATTTTCTATATGCTTTTTTAATATCTGAAGCAGAGGATTTTTTATCAACCCCCAAAACTTCATAATAATCTCTTTTTTCCATAGCGAGTCATTTTAGCAGAACTCCCTCCCAATTGCTAGCCCCTCCACCAACCTGGTCGGAGTATTTTGATTGATACAACAAACCTACTCATACATATCCACAGTTTTTTTAATACACTAGAAGATATAAAAAATTGCAATCAAAATTAGAAATGCTTTTGCGATACAATATCCATTTCCCTATAATAATGTTAAAATACCATGAAAAGCTACAATTATGCCAGTCCCAATAAGCATTTCTAAGCCGACCAGGTCTGTTTTACTTCTTTTCAAAATCTGCTATATTAGAAGATATGGAAAATCCATGGAATATTGAAACAGAAAACACAAAAAAGATAAAAAATACAAGAATCGTAATCTCTGTGGTGCTTGCTTTTGCAGGATTAGGAATAATTGCTAGTCAAGTAATACCATTAGTTAAGTCATATATAGATGGTGAAATAATGCAGATGCGAGGGGAAATTAAGGTAGAGCCCGTACCAGAGTCATACAAGAAATTCATTGAAAATGAATTCGCATACTATGACCCTGGTGGTAGTTATTTTTCCAACCTCGCCAAACAACTCGGCGTCCTAGGAATCTCCTCATATGCAAGCGAAAATGCAGGGTACAAAACAAGCAAAATAGACACCTCATATGACAAAAATATGTACATAACAATAGATAGTGTTGGGATTAAAAATATTAAAATTTCTGCAAATGTAGAAAGCAAAGATGAAGAGGTATACAACAAATTTCTCAAATCTGGAGTTGCACACTTTAGAGGTACCCCACTCCCCGGAGATGGTGGAAACTCATTCATATACGGACATAGTGCGGTAGAAGCCTTTTTCAGCAGACACAAAGACTATCCAGAAACAATTTTTTCGAGGCTAGACAATATAGATGTAGGACAAAAAATCCAGATACAAAAAGATGGTGAGATTCTAGAATATGTTGTCCGAAACAAGAAAATTGTAGAGCCAACAGATTTCACAATACTCCAACCAATTCAAGACAAAGAGAATGTAACTCTCATGACATGTTGGCCACTTGGAATTGGTACAAAAAGGCTAATTGTCGTAGCAGAGAGAAAGATTTAAGTTAAAAAACAAAAATATGTCAGATTTTTTTAATAGTGTGCCAGATACTTCAATAAGTACAGCAGAACCAATAAAGAAAAAAACCAAATTCCCTATCCCTATTCTAATATTAGGAGGTGTTGTCATTCTGGTCATAATCCTTCTAGTTGTCCTCTTTATTTCCAATGCAAATAAAAATAAAAATGGAAATCCAAGCCCAAATCCAAGTAACTCATCAACCAGCAGTAGCAGTAATGCAGACTTAATATATTGGGGATTATGGGAACCGAAAGAAGTAATGGAACCACTAATAAAAGAATTTGAGGAGAAAAATCCTGGAATAAAAATCCAATATTCCCAACAGAGATACTCTAAATACGAGTCAAGAGTATATACAAGACTACAACAAGCAACATCATCTTCAGAACCAGCTCCAGATATCATAAGAATACATAATACTTGGGTACCTAAATTCAGCAAATACATAACCTCCGTTCCTACCAATGTAATGAGCAGAGAAGAGTATTCACAAAAATTCTACCCAACCGCATTGGAAGATTTCACAGGTAAAGATGGAAAACTCTATGCAATTCCATGGGAAATTGATGGATTAATGGTCTTCTACAACAAGCAACTCTTACAAAAAGAAGGTGTCCAAGAGCCACCAAAGGACTGGGACTCATTCATTGAATTAGCATACAAACTTACAAAGAAAAGTAGCTCTGGGAATATAGAGCAGTCTGGCTTGGCAATTGGAACAGCAAAGAATATACAGCACTCCGCAGAAATACTCTCCTTCCTCTTACTCCAAGAAGGAGTCGATATTATTGATGAAACAAGAACAACGGTTTCTTTAAATAATTCCAAAGCTATTAGTGTATTTGAAACTTACACAAACTTCGCAAAAGGGGAAGATGCAATATGGACATCCTCTCTAAGAAGCGATTTGGAAATGTTCTATTCAGGAAAACTTGCAATGATGATTGCACCAAGTTGGAGAGCATTTGACATCATAAATTCAAATTCTACAATAGAATTTGGAACTGCTTCACTCCCACAATTAACAGCAAATGAAAACAAAATATATTACTCCACATATTGGGGAGATACTGTAAGTAAAAGTAGCAAAAACCCAGAAGCTGCATGGAAATTCATTGCATTCCTTTCAGAAAAAGAGCAACAGAAGAAGATTTTCTCTAATTCCATAACAGCAGGACAGAGAGCATTTGGAGAACCTTACTCACTAGTTGAACTAAATAGCGAAATGAAGACAAAAGCATATATCAAACCTATTGCAGAGATGGCACCATATATGAAGTCATGGCAAATGGGTGATGAGACAAATGTAAAGACTTATTTGAATGAAGCAGTAACATCTATAATAGAAAGAAATACAAGAGTCAACACTGCTCTGAAGGATGCTGAAACCAAAATTAATGAACAACTTGCACAAACGAACAAATAAACAGTATTATATTGTATAGTGATGCCCAAGAAAATTAGAAGCAAAAAATCAAGACAAACATTAGTGATTATTACCAGCCTCTTTCTTGTGCTTGCATTACCTCTAGCAGTATACAATCTTCAACGGGGATCTTTTGATATGAGAAACCAAGCATACGATATGCTTGAACTAAGTGAAAAGAATCCATGTATTATTTCTTTCCCTAGTGTAAATCCATATTCATTAGAAGTTGGGAAGAGTGTTCGTGTACAGGTAGATGCAAAATTCACCAATGCAGGAATAAAGAAACTAGACATTTCAGATTCAACAGGAAGAAATATATATACCGAAGAGTTCGATGAAACCCCATTGCAAATGGGGACAAGTTTCATTCTCACACCTGAACAAGATGGTCCTGTCGATATCCTCGGCTTAATTGAAAAAACAGATGGAGCAAATGCAGGATGTAAAATTAGCAGCCCATATGATGTAAAGGGCTTAAGAGCAATTGCAAATAACAGCTCTCCAGAGTTTACTACCAACCCTACACAATCTAAGCCTTCTCAAGATATAAAAACAGGTACACCTTATGAATACAAACTATCCGCCCACGATACTGACGGTGATAGAATTAACTATTCATATTCATTTACTCCGAAAGCAGATTGGCTCAAAGCCGTTGTCATTGAAGATGGCTCAAATGGAAAGTTATCTCTTGTATTTAAAGGAGATACAGATATGCCCGCAAGCTATTTAGCAAATATCATTATTCATGATGGATACAGTAAAAATGTCAGATCCCAATCTTGGGTAATAAGTGTAGGACAAAGTGAAAATGACATGCCGAAAGTAAGAGTTCTTAGACCAGAGGATTCTTTGAGACTAGATGCTGGAAGCAATTTTAATACAGCATGGGAAGTTTCAGATCTTAACCATATTTCTATGTTTGAACTTTTCATGGCAAGAAATGTTGCAGATCAAAGTAGTTGGAAAAAGATAGGTGAAGATCTTCCATATAATATGCTTGGTTCCTCTGTTTCTACAGAAGATTTAGATTCTGGTACATACAAATTAGTTGTAAGAGCAACAGATAATCAAGATCCTCCCAAATCTGGATTTGGAGTATCACCGGAAATTGTCCTTTCTAAACTTTCTGACAATACTCCCCCAAGTGATGATGTCGTGATATTACCAGAACCACAGATTGTTAATATGTCGCCATCTGCAGAAGATGTTGTTTCAAATCCTAGAGCAACCATTAAAGGTACTTTAGTAGCAGGAGAAGGAGAAGAAATTAATGAGAACTCAATTGTATTCAAGGTAGATGATAAAGATGTTACAGACAAGATGAAAATCAATGAGATCTCACATAGTGAGTATACATTAATCTATCAACCTACTGAGGATTTAGAAGATGGGAATCACAAGGGAGAGATTAGCTTTGAGGATTCTTCTGGGAAATCTGTTGTAAAGACATGGGATTTCAAGATAAATTCTTCAGCAAATACAGGTGCTGTATTTAATATCTTCGGGATGGAGATTGCTCAGAGAACTGTATTTATCGTTGGAATTGGGATTCTACTTGTCATTATTGCAGCTTGTGCTCCACTCCTAATTGCAGCAATCTGGGGAAGAGGGAAGCAGGAGAATAAAGAAACAACATATATGACTAGGAATACACCAGCAAGCATAGAACCTGCGAATTTAAACTTTACTCCCCCTCCAGAGGAATCTTATGTAAGAAAAATGGTGGAGGCAGAGGTTACTAAACCATATGTTAATATTGACCCAATGGCTACTACAATTATAGAAGAGCCTGTTGTTCAAGACACCCCTACTGAGACAGAGATTTATACAAGTCTCCCAGAGATTGTGATTGATGAACCAGAAGTGAAGATTGAGGAAAACATAGAGGATATTAACCAACCAATATTTGTTGAAGATCCTAAACCTTACATTGAGAAACAGGAGGAAGTAAAAATAGAAGAACTACCTACACTTGAAGAGGTAAAACCAGAAGAGCCTGTCTCCGCATTCTATTCAACAACACCTACAGAGCCTATTACAGAGGCTCAAGAGCCAACCATAACACCCTCACAAGAGCCAATAATACAAGACCAGCCAGTTGTAGAAGAAATAAAAACAGAGGAACCCATTTCCGCATTCTATTCAACAACAACACCTACAGAGCCTATCACAGAGGCTCAAGAGCCAACTATAACATCCTCACAAGAGCTAATTATGCAAGCCCCACCAGTTGTAGAAGAAACAAAAGCAGAAGAACCAATATCTGCATTCTACTCAACAACTCCTCCAACAAAGCCCATTACAGGGGCTGAAGAGCCAACTATAACACCCCTACAACAGCCTATTATACAAGCCCAACCAGTTGTAGGAGAGACAAAAACAGAAGAACCTGTTTCTGCATTCTACCCAACAACACCTTCAACAGAACCCATTACAGGAGCTCAAGAACCAACTCCTCCACCAACCACCCAACAGCAACAGGAAGCCGTCATACCAGTACAACCTGCACAACCAATACAAAATGAAGAAAACACAGAAGAAATAATAGAGCCTGAAGCTCCAGATCCATCAGCATTCTTGAAAATAGCACAACAAATAGAAGAACAAACATCACAAGAAAATAGTACTAATCTCTAGAAATTGGTATAATCCAACACTATGGAAAAACTCTCGTACAATCAAATTTGGCAAAAATATATAGCTTTCTTCGAAAGACATAATCACAAGGCAATCCCAAGTGCCCCACTCGTCCCAGAAAATGACCCCTCAGTACTCTTCGTAAATGCTGGAATGTTCCCATTAGTCCCATTCCTAAACGGACAAGAACACCCAGAAGGAAACAGACTAGTAAACATGCAAAGATGTATAAGAACGGGAGATATTGAAGAAGTTGGAGATCCATACCACTGCACAGCATTCATAATGCTAGGCAACTGGTCCCTAAACGATTACTTCAAAAAAGAAGCCATTGAAATGACAACACAATTCTTCGTCGAAGAACTCGGCCTAGATATCCACAGAATGTATGCAACAATATTTGAAGGAGAAGAAAACATACCAAAAGACACAACATCCATAGAAGCATGGAAAGAAGTCTTTGCAAAATATGGAATAGAGGCAAAAGAGAATCAAGAAATAAGGCCAAAGGGGAGAGATGAAAACTGGTGGGGATTAGAATCCGGAGGACCATGTGGACCCGACTCAGAAATCTTCTACGATGCCGGAGATGGAGAATATGTAGAGATTGGAAACAATGTATTCATGGAGTACCAAAAAATTGGTGGCAATGTTCTTCCTCTTGGAAGACACAATGTAGACTTCGGGGGTGGACTAGAAAGACTCACCGCCCTACTCCAAGGAGTAGACTCTGTATATGAAACGGATATATACAAACCAATAACAGAGAAAGTAAAAGAACTCTCAGAGATAGACAACATAGAATCCCAGAGAATCGTTGTAGATCACATCAAAGCGGCTACATGGATAATAATGGATGGTGTAGAACCATCAAGAAGCCAGCAAGGATACATATTAAGAAGACTAATCAGAAGAGCCATCAGACATGGCAAAAAGCTAGGGATAACCAAACCCTTCACAAAAGAAGTAGCAGCAGTAGCAATAGAACAATTCAAAGAAACATGGCCAAATCTCCAAACAGAAAAAAATCACATACTCCAAGTAATTGAAGAAGAAGAAAAAAAGTTTGCAAAAACTCTAGACACAGGACTAAGAATACTAGAAAAAATCTTAGATAAAAATGGCAAAGTAACAGGAAAAGATGCATTCCTTCTCTACGAAACATATGGACTTCCAATAGAACTCACAGAAGAAATCTTAAATGAGAAGAATGTAGAATTAGAAAATATTGAAGATTTCAAAAAAGCAGAAGAAGAACACCAAGAAAAATCTAGAACTGCTTCAAAAGGACTCTTCAAAGGTGGACTTGCAGACACATCTGAGATGTCTACAAAATATCACACAGCATCACACCTCCTTCTCGCAGCCCTAAGAAAAGTATTGGGGGAACATGTATACCAAAAAGGAAGCAATATCACTCCAGAAAGATTGAGAATGGACTATCCAAATGAAACCCTCATGAGTGAAGAGCAGGTAAAAGAAGTAGAAAAAATGGTAAATGAACAGATAGAGAAAGGACTACCCGTCGCACACAAAGAGATGCCAAAAGAAGAAGCATTGAAATTAGTACCTTTTGCAGCATTTGCAGAAAAATACCCTGACATTGTAAATGTCTACTACATCGGAGATGAAGAAAACCCATTCTCCATGGAAATCTGTAACGGGCCACATGTAGAAAACATTAAAACCTTGGGAAAATTCAAAATCTCCAAACAAGAAAATGTTGGCTCAGGGATAAAAAGAATTAAAGCAATATTAGAATAATATGCAAATAGAATACCCAATCCTAGCAATAGACTACGGAGACAAACACTTTGGCTTAGCAATTTCGGATTCAAAAGGAATCATTGCCTCCCCTCTTGAAGTAATTTCCATCACAAAAAACAAAAACAGAGAAACCATTATTGAAGAAATACTAGAATTAGCCAATGAATACAGAGCAAAAAGCATTTTAGTTGGAATGCCAGAGGCTTTTATCCAATCTCAACAAAAAACTGTACAAAAGATTCAAAATTTCATAAAACTATTATCCCAAAAGACAAAACTCCCCATAATCACCTATGATGAGAGTTTCTCTACAACTCGAGCTCAAAATGTGCTAATATCTTCGGGACAAAACACAAAAGGTTCCAGAAGAAAAATAGACAAAATCGCAGCAACTGTGTTTTTACAAGAATTTTTAAATTCAGAAACCAAAAACAATGAAAAAAACTCTTAGTATTGTTCTAATAATCGCAATAATAGCAGGGATTGGTTTACTCATAGATTACAGAAGTTCCTTGGATAAGCAGAATTCGAAAGATTCAGAAAAGGTCACATTTCAAATAACAGAGGGTGAGGCTGTTGATACAATATTAGGAAATTTGGTAGATGAAGGGCTTTTGAGAAAAAGATTTGTAAAATATACAAAAGTATTTCTAAAAGCTTCAAAAATGGAGGGACAGATACAGGCAGGGACATATAATATTCCGAAGAATTTAAGTATCAAAGAATTGATAACAACATTGCAGAACGGGAAGAATCAAGATATTTGGGTAACTATTCATGAAGGTTTAAGAAAAGATGAAATTGCAAAGATTTTAAATGATGAATTATCCCAAATTGATACAGCATCCTTTTCAGTGGATGAATTCCTCACACTCACAACAGATTCTGAATTTATAAAAACATTAGAATTAGAAATAGATATAAAAGATTTGGAGGGTTTTCTCTTCCCAGATAAGTATGCACTAGACCCAAATAGTACTACAAAATCCGTAATTAAAGTATTGGTAGATAATTTCAAGAAAAAAGTTGGTGAGGAGTACACATACGATGATATTATCATGGCAAGTATTGTTGAAAGGGAAGGATATACAGAGCAAGACAGACCCATTATTGCAGGACTTCTTTTGAAAAGAATAAGGGAGGGATGGTTACTACAAGCAGATGCAACACTACTCTACCCTGTCAAAGATTGGAAGCATGTGATTACACTGCAAGATAAAGACAATGATAATCCATACAACTCATACAAGAGACCTGGATTACCACCAACTCCAATCTGCAATCCAGGGCTACAAGCAATTAAGGCAACACAGAATCCAGAAGAAACTCCATACTACTTCTACATTCATGACAACGATGGAGTACCACACTATGCAGTAACCAACGAAGAACACAATATTAATGTAAATAAATATCTTAGATAATATTAGTTATATACTGACCCAATGGTACTAGATATAGACCTTAACGAAGGAGAGCTAAAAAATACACGACCTCAACCACCAAGAAGAGAAAATATTCCCCTTCAAGGCAAAAAGGAGAAGAAAAAGAGACCTTTTGTGAAAGGGCTACTCCTCTTTTTCCTATTTCTTCTCATTGGGGGAATTGGATTTGCTTCTTGGAAGGGTGTATCAATATCAAATGCTATTGGATTGAAGTTTAACCCAATAGATTTGCTTAAAGAAGAGAAACCTGAGCTTAAAAAAGATGCCACAGGGAAACATACAAATGTCCTCATTGTCGGAGTAGACAGTAGATCTGGTAATGATATTTCAAATACAGATGTCCTCATTGTTGCTTCATATAACTACGAAACAAAAAATGTCACTATGATTTCGATTCCTAGAGACTTCCATGTAGAAATAGACCCCAAGACAAAATGGTTCGGCAGAATTAACTCTGTATACTCCTCTGCGGAAAACAGAACAAAAGGGAGTGGTTTCCAAGCATTACAAAAAGCGGTGGAAGATGTAACAGGATTGGAAACTCAATACTATGTATTAGTAGACTTCAAAGCTTTTGTAGAGATAATAGATAAAGTAGGAGGAGTGAATGTTAATGTAGAAAATAGTTTTACAGACTATCAATATCCTGAAGGATTAGGATGGAAGACAGTAAAGTTCGTAGCAGGACCACAACTAATGGATGGAGAAACCGCATTAATATACTCCAGATCTAGACACTCCAGCATGAATAATGAAGGTACCGACTATGCTAGAGCCAAAAGACAACAGAAAGTAATAGTGGGACTCAAGGATAAAATAACAGGTGATGAGACACTCAAAGATCCACAGAAAGTTATGGGAGTAATATCTTCTCTTACAAGCAATATCAAAATCTCTGAGTTCACTATTACAGATATAAGAGCAGGTTTAAATCTTCTAGAAGAATTTACCTCGCAAAATGGCAAATCATACTCTTTTGTCTTAGACCCATACTCAGGAGGACAAGAACTGATAGAAACAAAGACAATGCCAAGTGGAGCATTCGCAATTGGCCCAAAAGAAGGTCTTGGGAAATATGAAAATATACTTAAATATGTAGGGGAAATAGATAAAAATCCTAAACTATTTTCCGAAAAACCCATTATCTATGTCCATGATATCGGCTTAGGATATGCAGAAACGACAAAGAAAGTAAAAGAGATGAGAGAAGCGAACCCATATATTCAAATAATTCAATCAACTACACTATTCAGAGACAAAGAAGGAGATTATGTATACTCCAATGTAGAAGATTATCCTGAAACAATAAATGTATTTGCAAAATATTTAAAAACAAGCAATAAAACAAAACCAGAATTCATCACTTCCACAACAAACAGAGAAGGAGTTATAATACTCTTAGGGAAACCAACTCAACTAAGTAATGAAAATTAGTGAAATATAAACTATATCATGGATCTTCTCACTTCCTCTCTTTAGAGGCTACACACGAGCAGATAGATTCAATAAAAAGCAAAAAAGAAGGATTAGAAGTATTAACTATAAATGCGGATACTCTAGATTCCCAATCAATACTAGATGCACTAACATCACAAAATCTTTTCGTATCTGAAAGAATACTCTTCATCAAAAGACTTTACAGAAACAAGAAAAAAGAAGAATTAATCCCTGCCATTACTAAAATATTGGAAAATTCAACATCAAAAGATACTGTAATCATATGGGAAGACCAAAAAATCAAATCTAACACAAAATATTACAAATTTTTTGGAAAAGACAAGAAGGTTGAGGGTTTTGATGAATTAAACAAAAGAACCTTCTTCACATGGTTGAGAGAAGAATTAAAAAAACAGGGGATGAAAATGGAAGCAGTCGCTACAAAAGAGATTGCAGAGAGAACAAATTATGACCCAGAAAGATGTGCAAATGAATTAAAGAAATTAAAGCTAATGGTTGATGATAACGAGATAAAGAAAGAAGATGTAGAGAAATTAATTACGAATACATTAGAAAGAGATATATGGGGGTTAATAGAATCAATAAATGAAGGAGACACAAAGAAAAGTACAAGAATTTTAGAAAAATTGCTTTCTCAAGCTGTAGATGTCAATTTCATCATCTCAATGATTGCAAGAAATTTAAGATTAATTACATTAACAAAATTTCTAGTTAATGAGGGAAAATCATCAAGTGAGATTGCATCCATTCTAAAAATAATCCCATTCACAGTCCCATCATTGATAAGGGCATCCAAAGATTACTCCGAAAAGAAAATTACATACCTTTATACAAAACTTTCAAATCTAGACTACCAGATAAAAAGAGGGCTCATAGAGCCAAAACTAGGAATCACCCTACTCTCTTCCGTATTATAAAATTTCATCATTGACAGAAAACAGTTATTTTATTAGACTTTACTAAGGCTAATACTGCTAATTTTGGGAGTACCGAAGACATTATGGAACCAGGGGTAAAAAGAATTACCACTACAAAAAAATCTAATAAACTTGTCAAGACACTATTAATCGTTGCAGGAGTATTAGGTCTCATTCTTATTCTTGTTGCAATATATTTCTATGCAATAAAGCCTGCAACAGAAAGAGAAATAGTGGCAGACAAAACCTGTACTTGCTATCTCATAGATCCCGCAGTTACAACTGACGAATGTCAAGATCCCAGAAAAGGTTTCAATTTTACCCAAACAACTGTAAAAGGCAATGAAGCCTGCCCAAAATGTACTACTTCAAAGGTAGATACAACCCAGTTAAATACTGCAACAGACCCAAAGCTCTTTGTCTCTTGCCCATTACAGAATGCCCAAGACCTAAGATGTAAGCTAATGACTATAACGGATAAAGATGGGAAGATTATCACAGGACAGATTGCACCAGGGGAAGAGATAACTGTAGAGGCAACTTTTGATAAAAAATACATAAATCCACACTTTACAATAAATAGTACAACAGAAGAACCAGATACCATCTCCGAAGATGGCTTAACAATTAAGAAATCTTTCACAAATTTCACAGGAACATCTGCAGATATCGTCGCAACAGCAGATGAAGGTTCTGGAGCATTAATTAATTCCCCTCTCTGCAAAAGAATTGTCTCTATTTCACAACAGGCATCTGCAAGGGTAAATGGTCTTCAATTAACAAAAAGGATTGAAGAAAAGTTAAATAAAGTATCGAAAGCCACTTTAAAAGTTTCGAATTTAAAAGAGTCTGAGAACTTAAATATCGAATTCTCCTTTGGTAACCAGAAATTTGCAACACTTTCATTGGTAAAAGGATTAGCTTACGATGGAGGAAAAAATGAAATCACTATAATAGAACAAGATTTGTATAATAGTGAGAATTTTTCTAATAATTTAAGTTTTGCACAATTAGATGATTTTGTTGGAACTGTTGAGGTAACAGCGAAACTTCAAGATGGTGAATCTGTATTAGGAGAAGCAACAGCATCACTAACTTTTGATGAAATTACTGATGAGACTCCCGTAGATGATGGAGAAAAGCCGGGAGATGATATACCACCAGAAGAAAACATAGAAGAATCAGATTTCAAGGTGACAGGCTCTGCAAATTTAACCTGCCTTGAGAGAGTAGCTCCAAATAATCGTGTGACATTTACAATTAATATTACAAACGGAGCAGAAAGTACTCAAACAATTAAATCTATTAAGAACAAGCTACCTCTTGGATTTACATATGTATTAGGAAGTTCACGAATTAATAGTGTTTCCGTATCAGATATCAACTATCTTAAGAGCACAGATATTGGAGAGACAAAAGAATTAGTATGGGCAAGTTCAGGTGGATGGGCAATTAGTGCAGGACAATCATTAAGCCTTGTATTTAGTGCTGAAGCTGGACCAAATGCAATCACAGGAGAAAACAGAGATGAAGTAGTAATTGAGCCAGAACAAGTTCCAGTAGATCCAAATAATCTAAGAGCGGAAATCATTATTAATGTAGAACAAGCATGTAATCCAGTAATACCAGAAGAAGGAGAAGGGAATGAAGGGCAAACACCCAATATTCCAGATACAGGCATCTTCGATACAACTCTTGGCAGAGTTATCCTTGGACTCCTAATAGTAGCAATCGGTTGGTACCTCTACACAAAACCATTTGGACAGATAGTTGCAAAGAAATTTGTAGACTCCGAAGTATACAAAGAAGCAGAAATGACATCATGGAGGATTTTCAAACCAAAGAAATACTTTGAAGAAAGCACAGTGAAGAAGTTAGGAAAAAAGAAGTAAGCTATAATTCGCTGAGAAGAAATTCCAACGGCACACCATTTTTACCATAACCTTTTTTCTCAGAATTAATCAGGAAATAATACTTTGATTTTGTCAGAAGCTTATCAAGCGTAACTTCATGCTTATCAGATTTTAGATTTCCACCAATATCAAAACCAACCAAATCCATATTATTTCTGCTAGTACCATACTGAACAAAGCCAGCACACTTCCCTATTGTCTTCCAGCTAATAACAACAGAAAACTCCTTCTCCCCCTTCTCAATAAAAAGATTGTAGGGTGTACACTCGTCCTGCTCCTGATAAAGAGAATCAAAACTAACTGCCTTATCCTTTCTCAAAAGCAGAAAAACAGATGACATTGTCAAGACAAGAGCAACAGTTCCAACTATTATTAAAATATTCTTATTCACCTGCTCTATTCACTAAAATATAATTCTTCTGGGAGGAAGAATGCTCCCCATCACTCACACGAAGAGTATATGAGATAGTATCATTGTCCCCAATATTAAAAGGAACAGTACCTACAACACCCATATCGACAAGCCTCAACCAATCAGGAGCCTCAACTAATTCCAGAACCAAAGAATTAGGATCACTATCTGAATCCTCGATTCTAGGATAATACTCATAAACCTCACCCTCTACAACCTCCAAAGGAGCTACAGAAACAATATATGGAGCACCATAAGTATTCTCTGCTCCTGTCAAAATACTCTCCTCATTAGTTGAACCTAAAACACCTTCTTCCTCCTTCTCTGGTACATTCTCTCTATTCAAAAACAGATAAACAAAGCCAAAAGAAAAGACAAAAAGAAGAACTAATGAGCTAATAACTATCTTTACTTGCCTACTTCTCTCCATATCCAGAGTTTACCACAAAAAAGAATGTTTACAAACCTTACTTTAACATATATAATAGCCTAATATAGTTATATTAATTACATTCAGTTAAGATGCCAAATTTAAAAACATCAATAAAAGATCTCAGAACAGCTAATAGAAGACAGGTTGTCAATAATAGGCTAAGAGAGAGAATAAAAAGAGCTACAAAGAAACAGAGAACATTAGTAGCACAAGGAAATATTGAAGAGGGAGAAAAGAACCTAAAAAATGTTTACAAAGTTTTAGATAAAGCAGCTAAAAAGAACGTTATCAAAAAAGGTAAGGCAAGTAGATTAAAGTCTAGACTTACCCAAAATTTAAACAAACTCGCCCAAGATAATGTCAAAACTTCTAAAAAGGACACTTAAAATATCTGTCGCTCCTGCAATTCTTATGATTGCAGGGAAGCTATTAGGTATTGTACTTGCAAACATTCTATACAAGCTAGACTTTTTCATTGATAACCAAATTCAGGGAATATTCTCAATACAACTATACTACACAGATAGTATGACTACTCTTCTTGTAAACTCAGTTTCAAATCTAATAATGGTACTTGTTTTAGCAGTCCCTACCCTATACTTCATTATCAAGACATCGATATATCAATCGACATTTGAGAATCCAAGAACAATTGTAAAACTTACAAAATTTAATATGACAAATTGGATTACGAAAGACGATTCTTCCTTTTTAATTATCTTCATCTGGACAGCATTCCTCGTCATTGCTTCCTTAGTCGTAGTTGCTCAAACAATACAGGGGAATTGTTATGAATGGGTTGGAATAATAGCAGGTGTCTTTGCAATTTTTGGAATTTGGGGAGCGATAAAGACATTTGAGATAGAAATTGATAAGATATATCCTAAGGAGGAATTATACAGATGAGTAAATCTAAAAAAACTTTACTACCACAAATTTTTGAACCATTAGCTATTGTTGCTGTTTTAGCTCTTTTTGCAATTCCTGTGCTTACAGTTATGAATCTTTCCCCCATTACACAGGGTAACAAATCCGTAAATGTTCTCGGTGCTGCTTCTTCTCCAAATAGTATAAATATTGAGCTATTGGATGAAGATGAGGAAGTTTTTTCTGCTGGACAGGTAATGAGAGAGGGAGATAGTAAGTGGGTGTATATGGTAGATGTTTTTGCAAGAGAGAAAGAGAGAGAGTATTCTAAGGAGGTTTTCCGAATTAGGAACAGAAGTAACACGAGACAAACTGTTGTTGTTAGTGGTTATACGGATAGTACAAGTAATTCAAACTTTTCTCTTAAGATGGATAATGAGTGGTATGTGTTGAGAGATTATAGTAGAGAGATGTATGAGAGAGAGATTATCTTAGAACCTAATGCAGTAAAGACTATTGAACTTTCAACATATAGCGAGAGTAATATCCTTTTTAAGGAGACTTTTACTGTTGATATTGTGGTGAAATAGCAATTTTCGTGTTTTTAATTAAACCATAGGGTCTCTCCTAGATCTGTCCCTCAAAAAGATACAACTATTCGCATTGTACTAAGGTTTCCTAACCCACAGCATCGTTAACTTTCTTCTTTTTCTCAACTTTTTTCAGAAGCAACCACACAGGGTCCGTCCCAGATCTGACCCTCAAAAAGGTCCAACTATTCGCATTGTACTAAGGTTTCCTAATCCACAGCATCATTAACTTTCTTCTTTTTATCAACTTTTTTCAGAAGCCACAAAGCCAAATATCCTATTAAACAGGCAGAAAGGGTTGGAAAACAGGGGTCAGATCTGGGACAGACCCCAAAATAAATCCAAAAGCCTCTCTTCTAAAAACCTATATATTTAGGTATAATCTCAAGCATGTCTGAAACAAAATTAAACAAAATACGAAATTTCTCCATCATCGCTCACATAGATCATGGGAAATCTACACTAGCAGATAGGATGTTGGAGGCTACAAACAACCAAGCAATCGCAAGGAAAAAGAAAAACAGGCTATTGGATAAACTAGACTTAGAACAAGAAAAGGGGATTACAATAAAACTACAAGCATGCAAAATGCAATGGAAAGATTACGAACTAAACCTCATTGACACACCAGGGCATGTAGATTTCTCTTACGAAGTCTCCAGATCCCTTGCAGCCTGTGAATCCGCCCTACTACTCGTAGATGCAAGCCAAGGAATACAAGCACAGACAATTTCAAATACAAGAAAAGCATTAGATCTAGGATTAACACTCATACCTGTTCTAAACAAAATAGATTTACCAAATGTAAATATTGAAGAAAGGGAGAAAGAGATAGAAGCACTTTTGGGATTTAAAAAGGAGGAAATAATAAAAGTATCTGGAAAAACTGGAGAAGGTGTAGAGAAATTGCTAGATGCAATAATTGAGAAATCCCCTCCCCCAGTTGGAGATTCCAATGCATCACTAAAAGCTCTCGTCTTTGACTCTTTCTACGATGAACATAGGGGTGTGGTTATTGCAATTAGGCTTTTTGATGGAAAGATTAAATATATTCCAGGGAAAGCAGAAGAGCTAAATATGATTCAGAGAAAACAGAGCTTCAAACCAACAGAAATTGGTATCTTTAACCCAGATTTAGAAGAGACAGAAACACTCAGTGCGGGAGAAGTAGGATATATTGCAACTGGAATGAAGGACATAGGTCTTTTTAGTGTTGGAGATACTATTTCAGACAAAAAAGATACAGAAGCACTCTCTGGATATCAAGTGCCTGTACCCAATATGTATGCAACATTCTTCCCAACGAATACAGAAGATTATGAAAATCTTAAAATTGCACTGACAAAACTCTCTCTCAACGATGCTTCTCTTACATTTGCAGATCAGAGATCTAATCTGCTTGGTGCAGGATTTAGATGTGGATTCCTTGGACTATTGCATATGGAAATTGTACAAGAGAGACTGGAAAGAGAGTACGATATAGATTTAATCATTACAGCACCTACTGTTGAGTATCAATTAACAAAAACAGATGGTACAGAGATGGTCATTCAAGCTCCTCACGAGCTTCCAGATCCTGCAAGTATTAAGGAAATTAGAGAGCCATGGGTGAGAGCAGAAATTATGACTCCAGAGAAATATTTGGGAGATTTAATGAGTTTGTGCCAAGTGAAGAGAGGTGTATATGTGAATACTAAATATTTGAATGCGAATATTAGTGATGTGCAATTGGCAGACCAATATATTGTTTTGGAATATGATATTCCGTTAGTTTCTCTCATTTCAAGTTTTTTTGACCAGATGAAGAATATTTCTAGTGGTTATGCTTCTATGGAATATGAATTCATAGATTATTTCCCTGCGGATATTGTGAAAGTTTCTGTTTTGGTTAATCATGAAGAGGTTTCTGTTTTGGATTTTTTGGAGGTTAGAGAGGAGGCAAGGGCGAAGTCTGTGAAGCTCTTAGAGGTTATGAAGACTGTTATTCCTAGACAACAGTTCCCTATTCCCATTCAGGCAGCTATTGGGTCTACAATCATTGCTAGAGAGGATGTGAAGGCATTTAGGAAGGATGTTACTGCGAAGTTGTATGGTGGAGACTATTCTAGGAAGAAGAAGTTGTTGGAGAAGCAGAAGAAGGGTAAGAAGAGATTGAAACAGATTGGTCAGGTTAATATTCCTCAGGATGCATTTTTAGCTATTTTGAAGACATAGTGGATTTAATCCCCTTTTCTAGAAATCCTCTACAATCTCTCCCCTATAAGATATAATCAATATTGCATGATACAGAAAATAAAGTTAACAAATTTCAGGAAATTTGAGAATTTGGAAATAGATATAGAAAAAGATATTGTCATATTACATGGAGATAATGCGGTTGGTAAAAGCACAATTCTAGAATCCATATACCTAGTAACAAATGGAAAATCCCCATGGGCTGCCACAGATGAATACATTTCAACAACACAGAAAGAAGAAACACCATTCAGTAGAATTGAAATAACGACAAATGAAAATGAAGATGAAAAAAAGTACTCATACTACAAAACAAATTCTAGGAGAATGTTAAAGATTAATGAAAAGAATGTACCAATAAAGAAGTTTTTTGAAGAAACAGCATCTACTATTTTTAATCCAGAAAAGATTGAGATTTTAATGATCTCCCCAAGTAAAAGAAGAGAATTTTTAGATGAAATAATATCTACTCTAGATTACGAATATATCGAAACATTAAAACTATTTAGAAAAACATTACAACAGAGAAATGCATATCTTAAGAAACTTGCAAAACAATTCTACGAAAAGGGAATAATTGCGAGAAATGATACTCAGTTAAATTTCTGGACAAATGAATTTTTGAAACAGGCAGAGAAGATACAGCAACAGAGAGAGGAGCTGTCTAAAAGGATGAAGACTAAAGACTTGAAGATTGAATATATCAAATGTAATGGAGATATTGCTCTTGAAGATGCTTTGGAATCCTCGAAGAAAAGAGATATTGCTACTGGATATACAAATATTGGACCACACAGAGATGATTGGGAGTTAATTAACGGAAAGAATATAAAGAAATATGGTTCTAGAGGAGAAAAAAGATTATCCATTGGAAAGTTAATATTTGAGGTGCAGAAGATAATGAAGAAAGAACTTGGGTACTACCCTATTCTTCTTCTTGATGACATTGCTTCAGAATTGGATAAAAAGAATACTGCTGAGATATTTAAACCTGAGATATTAAACAAACAACAAACATTCATTACAATTATTAACTACAAAAACCTACCAAAGGACATTATTAAAAATGCTCAATTAGTAGATATGAATTCTTTTAAATAATTCTTTATCTTCCTCTGCTTAAACTTCTTAGGAAAAAATTCAATTCTTCCTTTCTTAGAATTTTCTGCCAACCTCTTAAAATCTGGTTGGTGACTTGCTAATTTCATATATATTAATTGAAGATAATAGAAGAATTTGTTTAATATTCTTACAAAAATATTAACTTCTTTCTCAGATTTAATATTTGTAATTAAATTTTCTTTCTTAACTCCATATTCTGTCATTAACCATTTATTCTGGGAAAAAACATAATTAATATATTTTTCATTATAAATTGGGACTAAATACATCAATTCATTAAAATTGAAGATATCAGAATCAAAAACTAAACCTCTCTCCTCTGCAATTAGATTCAAGCAGAATTTATCTTTCACATTCTTATCCCCTTTAACCCTTATTTTCCTTAAAAAAATGTTTCTAATCTGCACCAAAGCTCTATACAACCACATAGTTCCATTTCTTACAACAATAAAGAGATCTATATCGTCTTCTTCCTTCGCAAAACCACTTCCAACAGAACCAGAGATTCCAACAAACTTAACAAGCTTAAAAATTAATAGAAATTTAAGATTCTCTTTTGCGATTCCAATCTTCTCCTTAACATAGATATTCTCGTTCTTCACAACTTCCTCATTGTATGATTTTCCCCATATTCTAATACTTTCTTCATCTGTAATACCTCTTCCAAAGAGTGAACGAAACTGTTCTAGTTTTTTGAAATTCTCCATATTTCTATTATATTGTTTTCTTCCCTCATCTACCACTAATATTTTACTTCATATTCTGGTAATATGTAGATATAATAGAAACTGCCAATGAAACAACATGCAATACCTCAAAATGTATTAGATGTCGAATTTAAACTTTTTACTAAATTCACACTAAAAGAGTTTGCCTATCTAGCTTTAGGTCTAGGTATTTCTGGTATCATGATCTATCTAATGGTTGGCAATTCAATTAAACCAATCCTTGGAGTTCCAATAGCTGTTATTAGTGGGATTGCTGGAATATTTCTAGCACTTGTGCCAATAAATGACCAGCCAGCAGACAAATTCATACAAAATTTCGTAGGAGCAATAACTTCACCGACCCAGAGGGTTTGGAAGAGTAAAGAAATGGGAAAACAGGCTGACAAACCTAATCTGAAACCTGCAGAAGATGGCACATTAATACATAAAGATATGAAAGAGGTAAAGAAAAAGATAATTGGTGGAAGTCAAGATGTACTAGAAGAACAGATAGATGATGCAGATAAGGATATTTTTGCAGAGATAGATTCTGCAAATCAAAATACTAAAGTTATAGAGGATATCCAACAAGTAGAAAATATAACAACAACACAACCCACGAAGGTCACAATAACAAGCCATAATATTCAGAATTTCCAGTTCAATGCAAATGGGATGGAAAATCTACCTGGAAATATAAATATATGGCTATGTGATAATGAATATAAGCCAATACAAAATGTGATATCCTATCTCAAAGATTCATCTGGGAAATTACTATTTGCAAACAAAACTGGAGCAAATGGATACTTTTTGACAAATAAAATGTGGAATCCTGGACATTATATTATTGAATTTGAGCATCCAGAGTACAAATTCCCCAAAGTTGAGATTCTATTAGAAGATATTAACAATAAATTACCTATTAAGATAAACAGTTTGTAATATGGAGAAAAATGCTCGTGCAAGAGCGACAGCAACAACACAAGACCATTTAGCGATAAAGGAGATTCGAGATGACCTTGTCATTAATAAAAACGGGAGTGTTGCTATGGTAATACAAACTTCAGCTATTAACTTCGATCTTCTTGCAGAATATGAACAAGATAATAAGATTTATGCCTTTGCAGGATTGCTAAATTCGTTAAACTTCAGGATACAGATACTTATAAGAACAAAGAGGATTGATATCAGTAACTATATTACATATCTGAAAGCTCAGAAACAGGAAACCATGACAGAAGGCTTAAAAAAACAATTAGATATATATACCCATTTTGTCGAGAACTTAATTGTACAAAACAATGTGTTAGATAAGAGTTTCTTCATCGTGGTCCCATATCATAGTGGAGGAGTTATCCCAGATAATTCAATTTTAAATTCTAAAAAGAAAAGCAAGGAGGAAGAAGAAGCTTCAAGCATAAAAACAGAGCAACTCCTTGAGAAAGCGAAAATCTTTCTGTATCCAAAGAGAGATCACATACTAAAACAACTTAACGGAATGGGTCTCTCTGGCAACCAGTTAACAACAAAAGATTTAATCTCAGAATTTTATACTACATATAACCCAGAAGAATAGTAATGGAAGATAAGAAAACATTTACAAGTCAAACAACACAGAAACTGACATCAATGCAGGATCAGTTAAAAACTTCTGGACAAAAATATGCAGAATATCAGACATTGATACAGTCTGAGTTGGATAGTGTTAAGCCTCGAAGTGATAACCCTACTGCAGAATTTGTAGAGCCAGTAAAGGAAGAGGAAGAGAAAAAGAATCCTCTTTTTAAGATGCTAGACAAGATTTCCGAGATGGTAAATAAGGATAAACCGAAAGAAACAGAGAAACCTTCTCCTGAAGAGATTCAGGAGGTTGAGCATTCCTCAAGAGGACAAGAATTAGAAAATACTATTGGAGCACCAACAGATCTCTCCATACAAGATTTAATTGCACCAATTGACCTTGAGGTGGATTTCAATCATTTGCAGATGGGGCAATACTATTTTAGAACTCTTTTTGTAAGTGGATATCCAAGATTTGTTGGACCAAACTGGCTCTCCCCTATTATTAACTTTGAACATTCACTCAGAATTAGCACTTTCTATTACCCCGTAGATTCCAAGGATATTCTAGACAAGCTTAAAAAGAAGATTGGGGAAATGGAAGCAACTCTTTATACTCAGATAGAAGAGAGGAAAGCTGTAGACCCTTCACTTAAAGTTGCCCTCTCTGATGCTCAGCAATTGCAAGACTCCATTGCAGAGGGGACAGAAAAATTCTTCCATTTCACAATGTATGTCACACTCTATGCAAAAGATATGGATTCACTGGAAAAGATTACTAGAAATGTAATATCTACTTTTGCAGCAATGAATGTAACCGCAAAAACTGCGACATTACAGCAAGAGAATGCATTTATAAGTACACAACCATTAGGAAGTGATAAGCTCTACATTACAAGAAACATGGATACTACTTCTCTTGCAACCACATTCCCATTTGTTACATCTGAATTAACAATGGATCATGGAATTATGTATGGATTGAATATGCATAACAAAAGTTTGATTGTATTTGACCGTTTTGAACTCCCTAATGCAAATTCTGTTATATTCGCAACTTCTGGTGCTGGTAAGAGTTATTTTATTAAACTTGAAGCACTGAGAAGCCTTATGCTAGGTGCAGAAATTATTATTATTGACCCGGAGAGAGAGTATGAGACATTAGCGAAGGCAGTGAATGGATCATACATCTCCTTCTCACAGGACAAAGGACATAAGATGAATCCTTTTGAGCTCTCAGGAGCAAGAAGCCAAGATGGGGAAGAAGACGAGCTAAGAATTAAAATGCTTTCCTTGCTTGGTTTTTTCAAAGTTCTTTTCGGAGGAATCACAAATATTGAAGAATCCATTTTAGACAGAGCATTAAACTTGGCATATAGAGAGAAAGGCATTACATTGGATCCAGAGACACAATCCAAAGAACCTCCAATGTTAGAGGACTTGTACAAAGTTCTGAAAGGGATGGCAGAAACAGAAGCTCATGGATTAGCTAGAAGAATGGAGAAGTATATAATTGGAAGTGGAGCAGGTGTTTTCAATGAAGCAACAAACTTTGAGATTAATAATCCCTTTACTGTCTTTAGTATTAGAGATCTGCAAGATGAACTTAAACCTCTAGCAATGTATCTAATGTTGGACTTCATCTGGACAAAAATTCGTAAAGAGAAAAAGAGAAGATTACTCATTGTTGATGAGGCTTGGTACATGATGCAAGATCCAGAATCTGCAAAATTCATGTACTCTATTGCTAAGAGAGCTAGGAAATATTACTTAGGACTTTCCACAATTACACAGGATGTTGCAGATTTCTTAAACAACGATATGGGAAGAGCCATTATTACAAACTCCTCCATGCAAATATTGATGAAACAGAGCCCTACTGCGGTAGATTTACTACAAAATGTATTTGGACTTTCAGATGGAGAAAGAAGCTTCCTTCTAAGCTGTGAAAAAGGTCAGGGACTCTTCTTCGCAGGCTCCAATCATGTAGGTATACAGGTTCTTTCAAGTCAAGCTGAAAATGAGATTATAACCTCAGATCCAAAAGAACTTGAGAAGATGAAAGAACGAGAAGGCCAAACAGACACAAGAAGCATTGAAGAACTAGCACAGGTATATGAGCCTCCAGCAGCACAACGAAGGATAAGTAAGGTTAGTGGACATAGACAAGATGAGATTATTAGAGGTGCAGTAGTAAAGAAAGAGAGTGAGAGTAAGAAATTAGAAGGAGAGAGAGAAAGATACCAAAGGGAGTTAGAGCAGAGAATTAGAGAACAGGAGGATTTAGTTAATCCAGAGAAAAAGAGGGAGCAACAAAGTGTTCTTGATGATATTAATAACAGAACAATTACTGGACAAGTTGTGAACTCCAGAAAAGAGGCACAGAAAGGAAGTCAGCATTTAACACCACAAGGAATGATTGAAAGCTTTGGAAAAGATAATAACAAAAATGTTCCTAATACCTAAGAAAAAAATTGAAGAAAATAAAGAACCCCTAAGGGAAGAGCTATACCTTGTAACACAAGCTGTTGATACAAGTACAATCGAGGAAGAACAGAAAGACTCTGATTTAGAACAACTAGAAAAAGCAGAAGAGAGAGTTAATTACAAGTCGGATATTGCGAAAGCTGTAAAAGACCCCCTCGTTTCTAGAGCTGCAACATCTTTACAATTGAAAAATCCATTCAAGGGGATTTAGCTTAGTGGACCTTGATCCAAATCCAAAAATTCTCTCAAGTTATCCTTACGAATGACAACTGGCAAAGGTGCTCCATCTATAATTTTTCTAGCAGCACTTCTTATCATTGCAGAGATATTCCTCTCTAACTGTCTAATTCCTGCATCAAAACCTACTGGCCTGATGACAGAAAGCCAAACATCTTCCTCTATTTCTAATTGGTCTGGTGTAATATGCAAATCCTCCAGAATCTTAGGAAGAATATATTGTTTTGCAATAACACCTTTCTCGTCATCCGAATAACTGGTAAATCTAATAACCTCTACCCTATCAATCAATGCTGCTGAAAGTCCTCCCAAATTATTCGCTGTACAGATAAACATAACTTTGGAGAGATCAATTGGATAATCGATGTAGTGATCCATAAATGTCGAATTCTGTTCAGGATCTAAAATCTCCAAAAGAGTTGCCATAACATCACTTAGCAAGCCTGCACTACCACTTGCCTTCTCTATCTCGTCTAACAAAATTACTGGATTCATAGTTCCACACCTGATAAGAGCCTTCACAATTTGACCTGGCTCACCATCTGGAGAATACCTAGGAGTTCCTCTGAGAGTTCTAACATCACCAATAGCACCCAATGATATTCTTGCAAACTTTCTGTCCATAGCATCCGCAATAGACTTTGCAATAGAGGTTTTACCCACACCCTGCAATCCTAGAAAAAGAAAAACTGGAGAACTCAATGAAGATTCTTCAGAAACCCTCTGGTGAATTCGTGGACTGGGGGATTGAGAAAAACTTGCTATCTGTGTTGGAATATTTCCTACATTCACCTCCTCTAATTTTCTTGAATTATCTATACTCAACTGCATTGCTGCAAGATAGTCCAATATTAAGTTCTTAACAGACTCCATCCCATGATGGGAAGAATCCAAAAGAGCTTTAGCATTTCTAATATCCAAATTGTCCTTAGAAGTAATACCCCATGGCACTTTAGTAATCCAATCTATATATTTATTTACATTTTCAAATTCACTACTATACCCACCCAATTTAATCATTCTTTTTAATCTTTCGATAGATTGGAGAGTATCTTCTTTTAATTCCTCTGGGGTTGAAGAGCTCAGAAGCCTTTCTTGTAAAGAAATTATTTCCTTTATACTCTCATCTATTCCAGTGTTATTATTAGAATTTGTCATTGTTGAATACTCCATATTTATCAAGTGTATATACTTGCAAGGATGAAGTCAAACAGCTTTGACATAACAATTCAGTCATGGTAATCTTTATGCAATAAATTGACTGCCCTAGGAAATGAAAAAAACCTCTATTTTTTATGCCATTCTTTTTTTGTTGATATCCCCTATTTTAACTTTTGCTGCAGATATTACTCTTGAAGATACCTCTGTGGAGACAAATAAAAGTATTTCTGTAAGTGTAAATACTAAAGAGGAAACAGTAGAAGCAGTTAAAGTTGCAATACAGGTTCCGGAAGATATAACTATCTCCGATGTTACACAAGGAGATTTTGAATGTGCAATGTTTTCCCATACCCAAAATGGAAGTGTACTAGAAATTACCTGTACGACGGGAGAAGGGAGTATGATTAACTCTTCAATTGCCAGAGTTAGTTTTACAACAACATCTGAGAATTATGATTTTAGTATTCTGAGAGATG
>CAZHSU010000002.1:0-9355 GCA_964535095.1 uncultured Candidatus Saccharibacteria bacterium
CTTACAACTTTCAATCTTCTAAACTCTATCCTACCCTCACTATATAAATCCCTCCAATCAGAACCAATACCAGATTTAAAACCAAAGGATGGAACTCCATTAACAACATCCATCCCATGAGTAGCGACACCACTAGGATTAGTACTAAACTGTGCCTGAGTTATCTTCAAACCATCCTTTTCTTTCAGAATCATTGCTATATGCAGATACTCTCCCTCCCTGTCCTTCAGCAAAACCAAATCTAAATCCTCCAAACTATCCAGATCCTCAACTAGAGTACTCGCATCTCCTGAAAAAACTCCAACAGAAGCTCTTGAAGCTCCATATCTACCTTCCTCAACCCATGCAAGTGACTGAATAAATTCATCCTCCAAGCCCAAAGACCTAAAACTTAAAAGAAAAACATTATAAATATACCCTGAGCAATCAATACCAAGACCCAATATCCTCATCAGCTCTCTAATACCCTCTGGAGTAGGGGAAGACAAATTGAAACCTCTTCGCTTTGCAATCTCAAGAGAAGCATTTTCTAATTCCTCTGGTGTCCCTTTACCCCTATACCAACCATAATTTGCCTCATTCCCTTTATATCTCTTGTGTACTTCCCTTACCTTCTCCTCCTCAATACCAGAAGCAACCATCAAAGCTAAAAATTCAGCCTCAACATAATTGATATAATATGGACATCTAACTTTCTTATCAAGGATATTTAGATTCAGATATCTATCAATATTTTTACGAACTTCGATACCAAGTTTGCTTCTCATATTATAAAATTATATCATAGCTATTAATCAGATATTTAAAATATAAACGATTAAACCAATATGACAACAGAAGAAAAACTCACTAAGCTGAAAGAGGGGAAATGGATAGACAAATATTTTTGTAAGCTAGCGATACTAGATCACCTAAGAGAGTGCTTAGAGAAAGATAACTATTTAAAAGCCACAGATACACCTAAAACAGATGAAGGATATGATAATTTGGACAAAGAATTAATGGATTTGAAAATAATCTTAGATTTCTATTTTGAAGGTAGTGATTGGTACGAAAAGAGGATAGATAAGTTTTATGAGAATTTAGAGAAGTAGAATCATTGTCATACAAAAGATTATACCGATTTATATCTTATAAAATTAGAGAAAAAGCATACAATCTAAAAATACTCAGAGAATAGTATATAATCCAATCATGCAAATCAAAAACATATTAAAAATACTCGCAATATTCACCTTCATACTCCTAAGTTACATCTCCTTCACAAAACCAACACTAGCCCAAGAACAAGGTCCTTCATCCCAATACATGAAAGGAAAAATAATTGAAATAGTGGAAGAGAAAGAAATAGAATTACCAGACACAGAAGAGAAACAGCTATATCAAAAGGTAAAGATTCTAATAACAGAAGGGGACGAAAAAGGAGAAGAGATAATATCCGAAAATGGCACACAACCAATGGGACATATTAATGAATACAGGGTAGGGGATGAGATACTAATCTCCAAAGCAACAGATGGAGAGAGTGAAATATATTACATAGTAGACTATGTAAGAACCAAAAGCCTCGCAGTCCTCTTCCTCATCTTTGTAATCCTCGCAGTCCTCATTGGCAGAAAGCAAGGATTCCTAGCACTCCTATCCATGGCACTCTCCTTCCTCATCATTTTCATCTACCTACTCCCGCAAATCCAACAAGGCAAAGACCCCATTATCACAACCATAATAGCATCGATGCTAATAATACCAATAACCTTCTATCTCTCACATGGATTCAACAAAAAAACAACAATAGCAATAGTTGGGACAGTAATTGCATTAATAATAACAGGAATACTCTCTGTCATATTCAGCAACCTTACACATCTCTCTGGAGCAGATTCAGAAGAAATCCTCTTCCTCCAAGGTGCCAACAATACAATATACAACCTCAAAGGACTACTCCTTGCAGGAATACTAATTGGTACACTCGGTATCATGGATGACATCACAATCTCCCAAACATCCATCGTCTATCAACTACACGATCTCAAAAACGACATTTCCACAGGAGAACTTTTCAAAAGATCACTACAACTAGGAAGAGACCATATTGCATCAATGATAAATACCCTCATTTTAGTATATGCAGGAGCATCAATGCCCCTCCTTCTTCTTTTCATTAACGAATCAAGATCTTTTTCTGAAATAATTAGCCTTGAAGTAGTAGCAACAGAAGTCGTGAGAACACTCGTGGGAAGTATTGGACTAATATTAGCAGTACCAATTACAACATATCTCGCTTGTCATTTTGTGAAAAGAGATACTAAGAAAGCAACTCCTTAATCCCAGACACACTATTTGCCAACATAAGCTTAGCTCGTAAATCTCCCGCAGTATCAAAATTGCTAATATATGCCTTAACATATTTCTTCTGGCTATTAAAAATATCCATATCACTCCTTTCCCTTTCAAAAATATCAAGATGCATTCTCAATGTCTCTATCCTCTCCTCCTTAGAAATATCCTCAGGCTCTCTACCTGCAAACAACCATGGATTGTTTAAAATTGCTCTACCAACCATCACTCCATCCACACCATATTTCTCCACATAGTCATCTGCCTGCCTAATACTCTTCACATCACCATTTCCTAATATAACAGTATTTGGTGAAATAGCATTTCTCAATCTAACAGCCCTTGATATTTCCTCCCATCGGGATGGAGTAGAGTAGCCCTCCTTAGACAACCTCCCATGCACAGTTAACAAGTCCAGATTCTGCTCAAGCAGAAAACCAATCCATTCCTCTGTTTGTATACTGTCAAATCCAATTCTTGTCTTTACACTAACAGGTAGATCTCCTGCACTCTCCTTCACCACATCTATTATCTCCTTTGCTAATACTTTGTCATTTATCAATGCAGAACCTCTACCACTAGAAAGCACATCTCTTACAGAGCAACCCATATTCACATCTATCCCATCTGGATTCAAAGTTTTTACATATTTAATTGTTTCTGCATAATATTCTGGAACATTCCCCCAAAGCTGTATAACTATTGGTTTCTCAATGTCTCTAAAATCTAATCTGTGTATTACCTTTTCTCTTCCCTTAGAACAGAAACCCTCTACATTGAGAAACTCTGTGAAGAAGAGATCTGGCTTACCAATCTCACAGAGGAGTTGCCTAAACACCGTGTCAGTAACACCTTCCATAGGGGCAAGGGCTAGGATTTTTCCTTTTTCTTCCAAAAGCTTTCTGTATATATTCATATTGGTATTCTACCACCTAACCCAGATCTGTCCCAGGTCTGTCCCTCATTTCTTCACTCTGGGAAAAGAAAAACCTCTATTTCCATTGATTAACTTTCTTAGAAAAGTACGAAAATATTCATTGTTTTTCAAAGAGAAATACTTTTGTATTGGGATTTAAGAGCTGTTTTTGGGGACAGATCTGGGACAGACCCTCAACCAATACAACCAATAAAAAGACTTGCAACATTTACCATTTTTGCTTAAACTGTAAGTAGAAAGTACTGCCCAAAATGAAACAAAGAAACACCGTTAATAGCAGCGGACAACAGCTAATACAACCTGTGAAAACAGACTCATATCTCCAGATCCTCGTTTACTACATCCAAGACTTCCTAAGCTGGTGGTATATAAAAATGCCAATCAAATACCTCAGAATCTTTGCAAGACTCTCAACAATCCTAGATGACAACCTCTCAATATCCCTCCTCTTCAAAAACTTCTTCGTACCGTGGCGTAGAGACAGAACCATAATCGGGTACATATTTGGAATTGTAATAAAAATAATATACCTGCCAATCGCAATAAGCCTCTACCTCCTCGCACTAGGCATTTTCATTGCTCTCATAATCTTCTGGCTAATACTCCCAATTGCAACAATCGTATTTATAATAATGTCACTAATAAAAAAATAACAATGGCAATAGACTTCGGAAGCAAACACAAAACAATAATTGGAATGCACAACAGGAAAAATAATTCCTTCTCTGTTGTAGAAAACAAATATCCACTTCCAGCAGATGACGATCATTCGCTCTTTCTTCTCACAAGAGACCAATTCTTCTCCATCGCCAACCCACAAGTAGAATACCTCCTCACAAGCAATCCTAAATATGAGAAATTCGAACAAGTCAAAAACATCATAGCAAACATCGCTGTCATTCCAGGAATTATCATAGCAGCAGGATACATCCTCAAATACCTAGAGATATTAGAAAACTATCCCAAAATCTTAAAAATCTTCGACTTAGGAATAACCAATGCACTCTTTGGAATCTCCGTACTCGCACTAATCATTCTCTGGCACGATTTCTACAGTCAGAAAAGCAAAATAATCAAATTGCCTAAAATAAAGAACATACCACAAAAAGATATAGATGAAATAAAAGCAGTAGGTTTCAAATTTGGAAGATATGCAAGATTTGAAACAGTAAACTATCTCGCAGATGAGACAATAGAATACATTGAAACATTCACCATACAGAAAAACCTAAATACTCTAGCCCTTTATAAAGACCTCCTCCAAAACAACTATGAAGTACAACAACTAATCAGAAGAAGTGGAATGCAACTCACTTCAATGATGATAGATGAAGCAGGAATCGAAATCCCCTTGCTACCCATACCCGCATTAAGTGCATTACTAATATATGCACTTCAAGAAGCACTTCTAACAAATAGTGACCAAATACTTCCAGAACACCTCTTTTTAGCAATCACCAAAATAACTCCTAAACTAGAAAAACTTCTCCAAAAAAGCAATATGAATATTGGCATATTTAGAGAAGTCATAGAGTACTGGAACTATAGAGATAATAAAAAATCAAGGCCTATGAACCCAGATTACCCATACTTTAGGACTGGTGGAATTGGGGAAATGTGGATATATGGTTGGACTTTTGTACTAAGCCATTTCACTAGGGAAGTTAATGTAGAGATTGCAAAATCCAACGAAGTTTTTGGAATCGGACATGAAGAGAATGTAGAGGCACTTGTAGCAACACTAGGTAAGGTTTCAAACAAAAATGCATTGCTAATAGGGGAAGCAGGTGTCGGAAAATCTAGCATTATTCTCGGTGTCGCACAGAAAATTAATCATGGAGATGTCCCAATTCAACTAAGAGACAAAAGAATTATTGAGCTAGATATAAATCAGCTAATTGCATATTCACAAAGCAGTCAGAATATGGAAATGGAAGAGGTCCTTATCAGATCAATGACTGAACTTGCCAATGCTGGTAATACAATTCTCTACATTGATGAAATTCAAGAACTCATCCCAAGAAAAGCAGGGGAGAGTGGACACAGTATCGCAGGGATTATGTTACCCTTTATGCTAAATAGCAAATTCCCAATAGTTGGTAGTATTAACTATGCAGATTACAAGAAATATTTCTACAGCAATGAATCTCTTAGGCAGAGTTTTACAAATATTGAAGTTGATGAAATCACAGCTTCAGATGCTTTAACTATTTTGGAGACAAAAGTGGATTCGTTAGAGCAGAATTTTCAGTGCTATATTACTTTCCCCGCATTAGTTTCTGCAGTTGAACTTTCACAGAGATATATTAAAGAGAGGAAACTTCCAAGTAGTGCGGTTCAGACAATTGAAGCAACTTGTTCATGGGCACAAGCAAATGGAGTACAGAAGATAACTTCGGAGCATGTGTCTAAGGCTATTTCTCTCCAGAAGAATATTAATATTGCAGAGATTGACCAAGAGGAGAGTAACAAGATGATGAAGTTGGAGGAGAATATTAAGCAGAGAGTGGTAGGGCAGGATGAGGCAATTATTGCCATTTCTGAAGCCCTTAGAAGGGCTAGAGCAGACATTAGGAATCCAAACAAGCCAATTGGATCTTTCCTCTTCATTGGTCCAACTGGTGTAGGTAAGACATATTTGGCAAAGGTTGTGGCAGAGGAGTATTTTGGACAAGGGGATATCATTAGATTGGATATGTCAGAGTATCAGGAGATTTCCAGTATTGAGAGATTCTTAGGAACTTCTGGTGCGGATAATGCTTTTGGACAAGTTCAAACATCACTAATTGACAGAATTAAGAGTAACCCACATACTGTTGTCCTTTTTGATGAGATAGAGAAAGCTCACCCTAATATCCTAGATCTACTTCTTCAGCTTCTAGATGAAGGACGACTTACTAGCACATATGGGGAGACTGTAGACTTTACCAATGCAATTATCATCTGTACTAGCAATATCGGAAGCAAGATACTTCTTGATGCTCTCTCAGAGACCAATATTCTTTGGGAAGAGGCAAAAGAGAGAGCTTTGCTTGAAGTAAGGCAATCTTTCAGACCTGAGTTCCTAAACAGGTATGATGCAATTCTTGTATTTGAGCCACATGATATAAGTAATCTTAGAGAGATAGCAACATTAGAGTTGAATGAGGTAGCAAAGAGATTGGCAGACAGAGATATTATCATTAAGTGGTCAGAGCAGATACCTATGCTCATTGCAAATAAATCTAATGAACCAGGGCTTGGTGCAAGACCTATGAAGAGATATATACAAGACAGTATTGAAGGTAATATTGCTAAAGGTATCATTGAGCAAACAATAAAAGCGGGGGACGAGATTGAGATAAAAGAAAGTTGGATACAATAGGCCTAACTATACAAGAGCAGATTCTTCATTTATACTAAGATATGGATACTGAGTTTAATACAGAATTTATAGACGAAACAATCGAAAACCAACCATATAGTGAATATCCCTCCCAGATGCTACTTTCCGCATGGTGTGATGCCAATGATTCCATTACCCCCCATTTCATAGACAGAAAAGAATGGGAAGAGATGGGAGATGAGATACTAATGGATGAAGATGAGCAAGGGAAGAAAATATTGTACATCCCAAAGGACTTAACACTCATTGAAACAGTAGATATCGTTGTAGCTGTAGATAAGGATACATATAAAGATAGACCGGAATTATCAACAAAGGGAGTTGAAAAAATAGGGGAAGTGGCACAAACATTTAGAAAAGCAGGAAAGTATATAGAAGAGAATCTAGACAAGGTAGACAAAGGAAAGAATATCGCAGAAGATCTCTCTAAGAAATTCTCAAACTACGGATATGATCTTGAGAGCAGAGTTAAGAAAGTAAATAAAGATATAGAAGTAGTTCCTCCAGTAGAGCTTACAGAAGAAGATAGAAATAAGTTGGATAAATGGTTTGTAGGAGGAAAGATATATACAAAGAGAATAGAAAGAATAACAGGAAAGAAAGAGCCAACACCCGAGGAGATGGTAATACATAAAGAAGAGATAGATAGGGAAAGAGAGAGATTTTTCAAGGGGTATTTCAAAGCATTAGGGAGTAAGGGCTATGAGGGAATAGAAGGAGAGAAACCTTGGGAGAGAGACTTAGGCCCAATTTCCAATATCCAAGAAAAGACAGAAACGGGGATAACAAATGCTATCAAAGGACCAGAACACCAGATTCTAGAATCTATCTTTGACAGAGGACTTGAGGGTCTGTTGATGGAGCTTAATGTTCCCCAAGAGAAAGAAAGACTCTATGACTTCCTAGACATACCAGGATTAAAGAAAGATTTAGAGGAGGTTAGAAGAAACAATCCTGATAACTTAGATTATATTGCAGAGGTTGAAAGAGAGATTGCAGAAGACATACATCTTGCTGTTGTTAGAAGATATCGCTACAAAGAGAGTTCATTCAAACCCTCAGAGATACTAAAAGGAGATTACTTAAATTGCCTAGGGAGTACTTTAGTTGGCACAGCCCTCTTAGATGAAGTTGGGATAAAGTACTTATATGTCTTCCCCCCTCGTCATTCTACAACATATTTAGTAACTTCAAATGGGAAACTATATATTCAGGATTTTACCCCTCAGGAGGAACCTTTTACTCATAGACCAGAGACATTTGAGATAACAAATGATATGTTTGAAGGCAAGAAAAACATTCTAGAACTTGCAAGAATAACTGATTCCTTTTATGTTAAATTAAAGAGAGAAGAGGAAAGTATCTATATTACACAAAATAAAGATGCAATGGTAGCCACAATATTGGGGGAACTTGGGGCATCACTTATAGAGACGAAACAATATAGCGAAGCTAAAAAGGTATTGGAAAAAGCCCTTGAGCTAGACCCTAACAATGCAACGATATATAACAATCTTGGAGGGTCATATGCAAAACTAAGACAACGGAAAAAGGCGATAGATACATATAAGAAAGCCATTGAGCTGGATCCTAACCATGCAACGATATATAACAATCTTGGAAATCTATATGCGCAACTAAGACGACATAATCACGCTATAGAAGCATATAAGAAAGCCATTGAACTTGACCCCAATAAGTCAGATACATATTACAATCTTGGGGACCAATATGTGGCACTAGGACAATATAATCATGCGGAAGAAGCATATAAGAAAGTCATGGAGCTTGTACCCGACGATACAGACATATATATCAGTCTTGGGGACTTATATGCAAAACTAGGACAATGGAAGAAGGCGATGGGAGCATATAACAGAGGACTCATATCTTTGATGTCAGAGTTCGAATCATCAGAGGATGCCTTTCAAGATTTAAGTCGTATATCCAATGCTATATTAAGAATAGATCCAGAAAATAAAGATGCAAAAAAATACCTAGAAATAGCAGAAAGAGAAATTAATTCTCCTACCTCTACATAAGGTTGAAAAAGATTGAATAATAAAATATAATCATCAAGTTAATATATAGTTTTAAACAAAAATGGGTGCATTACCAAAAAGAAGAATATCAAAGTCTAGGAAAGGCAATAGAAGAGCACACAATGCATTAGAACTGAAAGGTGTATCAAAATGCCCTAAGTGTGGTGCAATGAAAAAGAGCCACTTCGAATGTCCTAATTGTGGTACATATAAAAAGTAATCTATGAAAAGAACAACTGACCCAAGACATTTGGCAAGGATATTAGCTCTCCAAGAGCTTTTCAGTAAGTACTTCCTTGCAAATCCTTCCGTCATTGAAACAATTCCAGTAGAGGAATTAGTTGAAATCGATGAAATAGAGGATTACAACAAAGAACTCAGAGAGAAGATTCTTTCCGGTGTAATTGAAAACAAAGAAGCTATCGACGACATGATTACAAAATATGCACCACAATGGCCAATTCCACAGATGAAGTTGGTAGATTTACAAATATTAAGAGTCGCAATCTTCGAAGCATTTGTTGGAGAAATAACACCTCCAAAAGTGGCCATAGATGAAGCAATTGAAATAGCAAAAGACTTCGGAGGAGAGAGTAGTGCCAAATTTGTAAATGGTGTACTCGGAGCAATATATGAAGAAACAAAGAAAAATGA
>CAZHSU010000002.1:9455-17475 GCA_964535095.1 uncultured Candidatus Saccharibacteria bacterium
CCAAATTTGTAAATGGTGTACTCGGAGCAATATATGAAGAAACAAAGAAAAATGAACCAGAAAACACAGATGGAACAATATAATGAAATAGAGGAGAAAATTGGAGTAACATTCCAAGATAAGAAGTTGCTTAAAACAGCATTCACACATAGATCATATCTAAATGAGAATAGAGGACAAGGATTACAGAATAATGAAAGATTGGAATTTTTGGGAGATGCTGTCTTAGAGCTAATAATCTCATCATACCTCTTCAAAAACTATACTGATAGGGCAGAGGGAGATTTAACAAGCATCAGAGCAGCTATTGTTAGAACAGAAAGCATAGCAGAAGAAACAAGAAAGTTAGATCTTGGTCAATATCTGAAAATGTCGAAAGGAGAGGAAGATTCTGGTGGTAAAGAGAAAGAATATCTTCTTGCAAACCTTTATGAAGCAATACTTGGTGCTATGTATTTAGAGCATGGTTATGATGTTTGTAGAGATTTTGTTTCTAGAACACTCTTTCTGAAAATAGAGACTATTATCTCCGAGGGACTTTTCATTGATCCTAAAACAAAAATACAGGAGCTAATGCAGAGAAAATATAAGGTAACTCCAATATATGAAATTGTAAAAGAAGATGGCCCTGATCATGAGAAGACCTTTACTGTTGCACTCTTTAGAGATACAGAGAAAATCTCAGAGGGAGAAGGTCCTAGCAAACAGAAAGCAGAGGAAGATGCTGCAAGAAATGCTATTAGTTTAATAGAAAAAGTAAAATAGCTTGAGTTAAATAAGTTTTTTTGATAGAATTCAGCACTATGTTAAAAATAAGATTAAAAAGAGTGGGTAGAAGTAAGGATCCATATTACAGAATTGTAGTTATGGAGTCTTCTCAGCCAAGAAATGGTAAGACTAAGGATGAGATTGGTGTATACAATCCTAGAATTAACCAGTTCGATATTGATAAAGAGAAGGCTGAGATGTGGCTTAAAAATGGTGCACGACCAACTGATACCGTTGCTCAATATTTTGTAAAGGCAGGACTTCTTGAGAAGTTAAAGAGAGGTTCTACAAAGCCAAATACAGAGAAGAAAGCAGAAAAGTCAGAAGAGTAGTATAATAAATTTATATAATATATTACACTTAGTAGAATGAAAGAATTACTAGAGTATGTAGTTAAATCAATCGTAAACAATCCTGATGGAGTTGTTATCGAAGAGAAAGAAAGCGTGGAGTTTCCAGGTCTAACAATTCTTTCTGTAGATGTTGCAGAAGAGGATAAAGGAATTGTTATCGGAAGGAAAGGTAGAACTATTAATGCTATCAGGGATTTAATCACAATCAATGCTATCAGAAATAATAGAAGGGTTAGAGTTATGATTAAGGACGATGAGAGAAAAGAAGAGGCAAAAGCAGAAGAAACAGTAAAAGAGGATGATTCTGACAGTATTTTTGATGATGAGATTTAGTTTTCTTTAATTTCCACTTCTCAATGTATTTGCTTTCTCTCTTAGGGCTTCCATTTCAGATGTGTAGCTTGTATATGGCTTGAATGGGCTGTAGATATTAAACTTCGTAACTTCTGCATCGTCTATATAATACCCTGTAAGACTTAAGGACACCTCCCATTCATCTCCTCCACTTTTACCCTCAAGGTTTATATTTTTAGGAGAGACAATATATGGAGATGAAGTATAGAAGCTATCCAAAAAAGATAAGACATCTTCTAGTGAACCTGAATAGGATAATGGGCCATTGACTCCTTTATTTTCCTCCGTTGCCTTTATTTCTGAACCAGATATGACTTTCATATCACTTGCAGAGATAGCCTCAGACTCTAGATTCATCTGCTGTGCAAGATCATCAATGTAGTAAATAAAGCTAGAAACCTTTAAGCTCCTTGGGATGACTGCTTTTACATCCATCAAGTCTGCATCAAACTCTGCCTCATCCATCTTGGACAGAGTCCCGTTTAGTTCTGTTAGTTGTTTCTCCTTCTCCTTTACATCTTTTAGTTCCGCTCTTAACTCATTGGCTGTATTTATCATTGGAACAAAGACAAAGATAATAATCAAAATGAGGGCAGTAATAACAAGAAGAGGTAACAACAACTCCTGAACCTTCAGTTTCGTATCCTTCATCCTCTTACTAATCCCCTCTATTTGTTTTACCGTTGTTGTTGGCTGGGCATTAGTTGGTTGGGTTGTATTTGTTTGTGCTTTAGTTATCATTTTCTACCTTGTTTTCATTTATATTATTCTGCACCTGCTCCCTCTTGAAACTATCCTTTACCAACTCTACCTTGAAAGAAAATCTCACAGATTCTTCCCCCCTAGATATGCTCTCCATATTTGCTTGTTTTACTAATTCATCTTCATTAAGCAGATACCAAAATTTTGACACCGTATCTAAAGAATCTCCTTCCCCTTCAAAAGACACTACAGTTCCAGAACCAAAAACGAAAGAACTCAAGCTTATATCTCCTTGCTTCTCTGCTATCCCTGTGAAGTATTCAAAAATTTTTCTTGCGGAGAATTGGGTAGAGGAGATATCTCGGTATAGGTTTACTCTTTTCAGTATTTCTTGGTTGCTTAAAATCTTTGAAGATTGTGCTTTGACTTCTGTTTCTAATTCAAAGAGCTTCTCTTTCTCTTGGTTTAATTGTACTTTAGATACCGCAGAGAAGGCTACAACACCAATTGTAATCGCTAGAAAGATTACGATGCTAATAACAGAACCGACATTCAAGGTTACCTTCTTTTTCTCTGCTACCACTTCTTTTTTGGTGAGAATGGGCATAAGATTTATGCCATCATCATCAATAATTGGTGGCAATTCTGTTTTTTTTCTATCTTCTTTACTCATCTTTCAATGCTAAACCAATTGCAACAGAGTATGATGCAGCTCCCTTCATTGCAATATCTTTAAATTTAGGCTCTATAACAATATTATTCCATGGCATTGCTAGTGTGGTATTTACATTTAGGCTCTTTGCAATATACTCCTTGAGTCCTGGAAGAAGGGCTCCATCGCCACTAAGTACATACTCCGTAGGTGCAAGGGAGAGAGTTCTACTTTTATAGAATTCTACACCTCTTCTAATTTCTACCATGATGGAATCCATAATAGGGGAGAGTACTTTCATAATCTTGCCCTCAAGAACATCAGGAACTACTCCGTAGTTTCTCTTAAACTCTTCTGCTCGGTTATATTCAAAATTAAATTTATTGATAATCGCCTGTGTCAATGAGTCCGAACCAATAGCAATACTCTGTGAGAATACTAAGTACCCTTCTGAGATAATACTCATATCTGTGCTATTCGCCCCGAAGTCTAATAATACCAGATTCTTTTTACCTGTAGATTTATACATTGCTCTACCGATAGCTACTGATTCTGTTTCAATTGCAACTAAATCTAGATTTGCTTCTACAGCTATATTGACATAGATATCTATTACTTTTCTTGCTGCAGCAACTACTAACACTCTTGGTGCATTCTTTTCTGTATTGAAACCAATTGGTACATAATCTAGCTGTACTTCATTCAAGGGTAGGGGAATGTACTGTTTGGCTTCGTAATATACAGTATCTTTCAATTCCTCCTCCTTGACCCCTGGTAATTCTAGAAATCTTGTGAAAACGGAGAATTCTGGAAGAGCCATTACAGCTTGCCTCGTTTTAAAACCAGAGGCATCGAAGAGTTTTTTAAGCACATCTGCAAGCTTTTTCTGATCTGCTCTATCCTCACTATTCACAACACCCTTAGGTGTCATTTGGGAACCGAGATTAATTAATCTAGGACGATTTGTTGAGATAGCTCCAAGTTCTACAGCTTTTACGGAATGTGTACCAAAATCTATTCCAACATGTTCGGGCAGTTTAGCCATGTTAGTAACCCTAATATATTAATTGTTCATAAATGATAGCAGAAATTCCTGCTCTTTTAAATACTCGATTCTGAATCTCCTAGATATTTACTTAATTCTTTTGCAAGTCCTTCATAGTCCAAATCTGCTTTAACAAGATATGATGAAGCTCCTAAATCAAAGGTTTCTCTAATAACGGATTCACTAGTCATATTTGTGAGGACAACAACAGGCATTTCTCCATATTTACCTGTATTTGTCCTTATTGTCCTTAACACTTCTAATCCATCTATTCCGGGCATCATAAGATCTAAAAGAACAAGATTTATTTTACCTCTATTTTTATCCAGAGTATCTAATCCCTGATATCCATCGGAGGCAATCATTGTCTCATATCCAGCCGTTTCTACAAGTTCTTTGTATGAATCTAAGAGATCTCTCTCATCCTCGATAATCAGTATGTTTTTCTTGTCTGCCATATTTATTATTTATATAATTTAATTTTTACCATTTTACAGCTTCTGTTTTAACAATTGTTTGTCTAACAATCTCTCGATTTAGTGGAGCTCCTTTTGAGAAATACCAGTATAATGCATCGGCATATAAATCAACCAAGAACTCCTTGTTACCATCTTCACTTTCAGTATACATCATTTCTAGTTTGGATACATTTACAAATCTGGAGTTTATGACTATGTAGTTGAATGATTTATTAAATTCATTGTCAAAACATTTTTCTGGAGCATATTTATCCTCTGACATTGATGTTTTTAGTATATATCCTTCTGGAACATCATTATCTTTTTCCTCCATCTTCCCAGTCAAGAAGAAACCTATACATGTCCATTTGTTAGAACCAAAAGGTCTCAAATGTATTTCATTTCCCTTAGAGTTCACAGATATTGGTGCATACATCCCTGGTTCTGGTCCAGAAACTTTGGAGGTCTCAGGTTTGTACATCCTTTCCAAAGTATTATACAGATTCACATTGTTTGGATCTGTTGTCCTTATTGTTCTCCTTAATATCTCTTGTATGTATTCTGACTCTGTCCTTACTCTTGTTTTGTTAGTAGTTACAGTAGATACCTTTATGAGGGTGGTTAGTACCAAAGCACTTGTTACCATTACAATTCCAATAATAGCCATAGTTATTAGCATTTCTACTAGACTAAATGCTTGGTATGTTTTTTCTCTTTTATACATCATCATAGATTTATTGTTCTAGTATAGAAATAATCTTTTAGTTCTTTATCGTTTGTTATATCTCCTGAGCTAGGTGCATGGGCTATTATTATTCTCACATAGAGGAAGTTTCCTAAGGGTGCCTTTTTTATACAAGCGAATCTGTAGAATTGGGATGTGGAGTCTTTGTAATCCTCTGGTCTTGGATTCTCTACTGGAGGGTCTAAGACTTTGGCCTCAGGAGGAACAGAATTAGTATATTGAAATTCACCTCTTGGAATAAGAGGTCTATGTATCTTTCCTCCTTTTATAAGATTATCTGAATTCCAAGACTTAAACGAGCCTCCGGATTGTAGAAATTTATAACTTCCATCATCTGTAAGAGAAACAACATAGCAAAACTCCGTATCAGCGGAAAAACTTGGCAAAGTGGCTTCAGGATCCTTAATTACAGACTCAACAATATTTCCTCCTTCTACAGCATACTGTGTCATCTTATCTATCCTCTCATTCTGTATAGCTTCCTTCAATGAATTTGCAGCCATTCTCATTAATATAACCGAGGTGGTCCCTGCAATAACGATAGCTATAAGAGCTTCTACAAATCCTAATGCTTTATATGTTTTTTTTAATATTTTTTTCATAATTATTTCAAACCTTCAACAGTAATTTTACCTGAAGTTGGAGCTACAGTTATCTTCTTTCCGGCTTTCCCACTCCCAGGCCTAGCTATGCTTAAAACAAAAGAGATGGGATTTTCATCAGGGGTGATAGTTCCATCGGCAGCTATACTGTAGTTTAGCACCTCATTCTTCTCATTATAGAAGAATGCTTTACCTGTTACAGACTCAAAAAGGATTGTTCTAGGTTTTTTCCCTTCAATTTCTTCATACTGCTCAGTACTACCCTTAGGTGGTAATAGTCCGAGGTCATACCCAGACATGCTTTTGATGGGGGAATCGCCACTATAAGCAGAGCTACATAGTCCTCCTTTAAATTCCCTGCTTAAAAGAGCATTTATCTTTGCTCCTGAGCCATCATAGCCGGGGACTTCAGCCTCTGTATTGCCATCTCCATAATCTTCAACTTCTGCACACCATTTAAAAACCCTATATCCACCAACAGTACTCGTGCTCGCTTCGCTTATTCCTCTCACCGGTATAAAAGTTATCCCAATCCCATATATCCACCCCTCATTCGGTTGCCTCTTCAGCAACATAGCATCTCTCTGAGCCTTCCTAATATTCTCTTCCAAAACAGTCGCATACTCATTCATTCGTATCGTTGTTTGCATATCCTGATAAGTAGAAAACGAAAGAGCTCCTAGAATAACAAGGATTCCCATCACAACAAGCATTTCTATCAATGTGAAAGCAGAATAGCTCTTTTTCCTCATACGGCAGTTTTACAATTTACTACTATTAATTTACCATAATATTTATGGCACTACAACACGAACCTGGTCGGTGAGTTTATACTCTTCCTGTATAGATTAGTTGGCACTTTTCATGGTAATTTAACATTATTACAGGGGAATATCCGATAACAATGTTAAAAAACGATTAAAAACAGCAAATTATATTTACTGACTATGGCAAAACTCACCGACCAGGTTGGTTCCTTTTCCTTGGTTAATGAACTAACAAAGCAAGAAGATATTCAAAAATTCTTTCCCCCCACACAGTAGCCACTACAAACCCTAATGTGAAGAATGGAATCATAGGTATCTTTACCTTCTTCATACTCTTCTTCTTTACAATACCTGCTACAATGGCATAGAGTAGGGCAGAGAAGATACTAATCCAAAACATCACCAGATATTCTTGGTAGGGTAGTACCAATCCTAGTGCCAATAATAACAATACATCACCAAACCCAAAAGATTTCTTAATTATTCTAGTCAAAACAAACAAGAGAAGGAGTATAGAACCCGTAATAATTAGGGAGATTGTATTTAGATTAAAAAATATGAAGATAAGGACAGAGATAATTATCAAAATATGTACAAGGGTTGCAGGGACTTCCCTGTATAGGAAATCGTAGAAAGAGAGTATGAAGAGTAGTATTAATATAATCCATGAGTAGAATGGTACTACAGAAAGGAAAAAGTAAGATCTAGCAAAGAGCAGGAAGGATATCCCTAGGAATGTCTCAGATAATGGATAGAATATGTTTACTTTTTCTTTGCAATTAGGACATTTTCCACCGATAAATATATATCCAAATATTGGTATTAGTTCGTACCATGCTAATTTCTTTTTACATTTTTCACACTCTGATCCTTTTGTTAATATTTCTGGATATTTTACTCCCTTTTCTATTCTATATACTGTTGCATTTATGTAACTTGCTATTGATGCTCCTAAGAAGAAGATACATAGATATATGATGAACATACAGGTATTTATTTTAAGTTAGTACATATAAGTTACAGAAAAGGGTTATTTTTGTCAAACTGAGGAAGAAGAAAAAACCCCTCATTTGAGGGGTTTTTCTGGTTTAAGCTATATAAACAAGCTTATGGGTTTTATGGTGTTGTTACCCAGTCATTCGCAGTTCCATCCCACTCGGATATATTAGTGTCATTCGCCAAGACAATTCCGTAAGGAGTGCTTGCCTCACCTGCTTCATTCTTACCCTTCACCAAAACGCTGTAGGTGTCAAGGTCGTCAGAACTAAAGCCATTACCATCACAGTAGATACCTCTCTCTGCATCCTCTTCTTGAAGACCACCAAGTGCTACACAAACGATTGTGGATTGACCTGCATCACCTACAAAGTACCAGAAATAGGTATCAATACCACCATCGAAGGAACCTACATCGATATACTCACCTAATGCAAGTTCAAACAGTGAAGCTGGAGTTTCCTCCAAGTCAGTAACATCACCAGCCTCTGGATATTTACCATGATCTGTGAAATAAGCTGCTAGACCCTGATAAATGCTAGTTACAGCATTCTGGTGAGCAATATCCTGTGCTCTTT
>CAZHSU010000002.1:17575-28026 GCA_964535095.1 uncultured Candidatus Saccharibacteria bacterium
ACACCTAGTGCAACAAAGCCAACAGCAAGTCCCATTACAACCAACATAATTGGCTCTAGAGCTGCTGAGAGATTATTAGTAACAGTATCAACCTCTTCCTTGTAATATTCTGAAACCTTCGCAAGAACACTATCAAGCTCACCCGTTTCCTCTCCAACAGATATCATACTACTAACTAACAATGGGAAATACTCACTTCGTCCGATAGGGATAGCCAAAGGGCCTCCTTTCTCAACCTCACTCTTCGCCTCCATTACCACATCTCTAAACACACTATTGCTTAAAGACTGTGCCGTGAGTTCCAAAGCCTTCACAATAGACAAACCACTACCTAGAAGAAGTGAGAGTATTCTAGTAAACTGTGCAATCTGCATTTTAGTAACAACATTACCCATAACTGGAATCTTCGTGATAAGTTTGTCTGTAGTCCTCCTACCATTATCTGTACTCCTAAGATATTTCCAACCTCCAACAATACCTGCAATCAATAGCACTACAGCCCACCAATATTTCATAAGGAAGTTACTTGCATCTACAAGGAATTGTGTAATCCATGGAAGATCGGAACCAAAGTCTGAATATATCTCAGACATTGATGGGACTAGGACAAAGAGCATCATAAGAATAACTGCTACGATAATTACAAGAACAATGGCAGGATAAATCATTGCCGATTTAATTTTCTTACCAAGTGAACTGCTTTCCTCTAGCTCTGTAGCAAGTTTTTCTAGAATCCCCTCTAAATTTCCAGACTCTTCTCCTGCCTCTAGGAGGTTTAAGGAGACACTATCAAAGACATCTTCTTTTTCTCGAAATGAAGTAGAGAGGGATTTACCAGATTGTACTGAAATGAGGACATCTTTCAGAACCCTTTTGAATAGGGGATTCGTTGCCTGTTCTACCATAATTTCCAATGCCCTTGTAAGTGCTAGGCCAGAACTAATCATTGTTGACATTTGTCTCATAAATACAACCTTGTCTTGCATTGGTACTCCACCAATATTCACCTCTTGTAATCTATTTAAATCTAGTGCGGAGCTTTCTTTTACGGAGACAACTACTAAACCTCTATCATGCAAAATATCCGCAACTGCTGTTGCATCTTTTGCTTCAATTTCACCTTTGATTTCACTACCTTTTTTATCCCTTGCAGAATATTTGAATCTTTTCATAGTTTATCCTTTTAATAATCTTATAACTTCCTCTGGGTGTACAGCATATTCTTGAGCCCTCTGAGAAGAGATTACTCCTTCTCGTACAAGAGAGACCAATCCTTTCTCTAAGTAGACCATACCTGCATCTACACCCGTTCTAATTACATTATCTATCTGGAATGTCTTACCTTCTCTAATGAGGTTGGCAACAGCTGGAGTATTGAACATAATTTCTGAGACAGCTCTCCTGCCTCCCTTGTCTAGAGGTATCAATCTCTGAGCAATTACGACTTGCAAGATATTGGCTAGCTGAGACCTTACCTGCGGTTGCTGGTTTTCAGGGAATACATCTATGACTCTATCTATTGTTTGTGCGGCACTATTAGTATGTAATGTTGCAAATACTAAGTGTCCTGTTTCTGCAAGAGTTATAGCTGCAGAGATTGTTTCGTAATCTCTCATCTCACCTACAAGAATGACATCTGGATCTTGTCGCATTGCACTTCTAAGAGCAACCCCCCAAGAGTTCGTATCATCACTCATTTCTCTCTGGTCAATAAGGGCTTTTTTACCCTCAAAGATGTACTCAATTGGATCTTCAATTGTAATCATGTGATCAAATCTATTTCTATTAATATCTTCCAACATCGCTGCAAGTGTCGTACTTTTACCGTGTCCAGTAGGACCTGTAACTAGTACTAATCCCTGTTTTAATTTCGTAATCTGGTGATATACAGGAGGAAGATTAAGTTCTTCAATAGTCTTAACTCTTGTAGGAATTAATCTTAAAGCCGCAGATATATGTTTCATTGCATGGAATGCATTTACCCTAAATCTTCCTGCAATCCCATTTTTATCATCAAAAGAATATGCGAAGTCTACCTCTCTATTAACCTCAAGAATCTCTTTTTTGTCATCTGGCATCATAGAGAGAATCAATGCTTCTGTATCTTTAGCTGTAAGAATTTTCTCCCCTACATCTACTAATTCTCCGTCGAGTCTAATAACAGGAGCATGTCCAGGGGAAAGATGTAAGTCTGAGGCACTTCTTTTGATAACTTCTGAGAGGAGTGCTCCCATGCTAAATTCTTGTTCCAATCCTGCAATTGTAATAACTTTTGCCTTATCTGGGGCAGGTGGTTCAGAGACAATATTTATTGGTTGTGATAGATTATTTGGTTTTTCATCCCTCTGCATTGCTTTTATAACTTTCTCACCAGGCATCACTGCATTAAGAGAATCACTGAAAATTTGCTGTTTTGGAAGTACAGGAGGAGTTTGAAGATTTGGCAATTCTGTTGGCTGTTGTACATAACTACCCTCATTTTCTTCTTGTGTAGCAACTGGAGTATCCAAGAGAGCATCTATATCTTTCTTTAGCTCTTCTAATTTCTGTTGATCTACATAGTCCTGTTTTGGCTCTACTGGTGCAGGGGGAGTTGGTCGTACGGGAGTAGGGGAAACTGGTTGTACTGGAGGTGTAGATAGATTATTAGGTACAGGCTGAGAAGGCGGTGGGGTTTGCACTTGCGGAGTTGGAGGAGTGGGTGAGGGTGTTTGCACAGGAGCTAAATTCCCATTACTCTGCGAGAAATCTGGGTATGCAAATTGTGCATTATTTGTATTCTGATTTTGGGCAGTATCCATATGTATATTTATATCAAAAAATTTATTCTTTGGACACCCTTAAGACCTCTTCTATGGTTGTAATACCTTCTAAAGCCTTTAGGTATCCATCTTGTATCATTGTTATCATGCCTTCCTCTACGGCAGTATTTTTAATATCCGCATCCGTAATATTTTCCATAACCATTCTGCTAATTTTGTCCGTTACACTCAATACTTCAAAAATACCTGTCCTCCCATCATATCCAGAACCATTACACCTATCACAACCTTTCCCTTTGTATAGATAGATTTCAGGAATACCCGTTGGCCCAATACCAATTGGCTTCATAATAATCTTTCCTGCTTCCTCTGTCTTCTGCTTAGAAGTGTATACCCTGTTTATATACGAAACTAAATTAAAATCTTTAATCCCCTGCATCGTTTCATTTATATTTTTCAACATTTCTGGAGTTGCTGGATATGCCTCCGCACAATGAGGGCAGATTTTTCTTGGAAGCCTCTGTGCAGCAACAGCACGAAGAGTAGAGGCAAGAAGATATGGTTCAATACCCATATCCAAAAGTCTTGGGATTGCAGCAGCAGCACTATTGGTGTGAAGAGTGGAGAGAACTAAGTGACCCGTCAAAGATGCCTGTACGGCAAGCTGAGCTGTCTCTTCATCTCGAATCTCTCCAACCATTACGATATCTGGGTCTTGTCGCAATACAGATCTAAGGCCCATTGCAAATGTAAGACCAACATTAGCATTAACCTGCACTTGGGTCACACCCGGAACTCTAATCTCAACTGGATCCTCAAGAGAAATAATATTTACCTTTGGATCATTAACCTTCGCCAAAGAACTAGCCAGAGTTCTGGTTTTACCACTACCTGTAGGACCCGTAACCAATACAATACCATTTGTAACAGAGAGTGCATCCACAAAAACCTTAAATGCATTTCCCCTAAGTCCTGTACTCTCAAGATTGACATTCCCTGTCTCTGATTCCAACAACCTCATTACAACCTTCTCTCCGTAAATCATTGGCATAACAGAAACACGAATATCCACCTTGTTCTTCCCCATCTTCACCTGCAATCTACCGTCTTGAGGGATCCTTTTCTCGTCAATCTTCAAATTCGAGAGAATCTTCACCCTAGAAATAACTGCAGGACTAAGAGATTTAGGGAGAACCAACCTCTCTGTCATAACACCGTTAATTCTAAATCTAACCCTAACTTTATCCTCCATTGTTTCAATGTGAATGTCAGATGACTTAGACTTCACCGCATACTGAAGAATGGAGTTTACAATCCTCGCAACAGGAGCAGAGGCTAAGTCCGAGCCACTCAAAGAGCTTAATGCATCCCCTGAATCATCTGCTAACTCTGTGACAGGAACATTAGCATCTTCGAGTGCCTCGGTAACCTGTGAACTCATCATATCTCCAACTCTTCTATCCAATATCCCCGATATGCCTTCCTTTGTCGCAATATACACCTGCATCTTTGTCCCCTTAGGATATCTTTCTTGCAATGCCTGTGTAGCCTGCACATCAAAAGGATCCTCCATGGCAATCTTCACATAACCATCTCCTCTTTCAAATGGAATAGCTCTATATCGTGAAAGATTATCAATAGGAATTTCAGAAATTGCACTTTCTGGAACGGAGAAGGACATCAAATCAATATACGGAATCCCAAACATTTCAGACTTACCAGTTGCAAGCTGTTCCTCTGTGGCAAGTTTTAAATCATGGATAATAGCTTCCTCGGTTTTGTTCGTAAGGCTTCGTTCAAGGAGAACCTTTCTTACGCCCTCACCATCAATAATTCCCTTACCTTGTAAATGCTTTAAAATAGATGTCTGATTCGCCATCTGGGCAGTTTGTTAGCAGTATGTTATTTAATTCTATATTTAGTCTATGATAACTAGCAAAATTAGTCAATCGACACATTGCCTTTTGTACCCTCAATTACTCGATGTGGTAAAATTAGAGTATGACATACATACTAGTAGAGAAAAGGAAGGATTTTGAGAGAACAAATCTTAGGAAATTTGTTGGGGATCTTTTGAAAAAAGATATTTCTTTGGAGGAATTAGAAGTGAACCCAGACATCCATAATCTAGAAATTACAGAGAAGCTAAGTATTGGAATAGAGGAGGGGAAGAAGTTGCAAAAAGAGATGATGTACAAACCTTTTCAAGAGAGTAAACAGATAGCCATTATTCACGATTCCCAAAAATTAACCACTGAGGCACAAAACTCTCTGTTGAAATCTTTGGAAGAGAGTAGCGATGACACAGTGTATATTCTTCATGTAGATAATGAGAAGAATCTTCTTCCAACAATAAGATCCAGATCCAGAATTGTATACACACAACATGAAGAGAGTGGGGATGTAGGAGACCTTACAGATATTTTTGAAAAAGATATAGTCACCCAATTTTCACAAATTGAGAAAGCCTCAGAAAACAGGGACGAGGCTCTTGCATTTATCAACTCGGTAGAGAACGAAATTAAGAGGAAGTTTGAAACGGAAATAAAAAATGGTAATATAGACAAGTCTAGAAAAAATCTAGAGGCTCTAAAAATTGTACAGAATGCCAGAGAGAAAATAGCAGGAAACTGCAACAGAAGACTAACTTTAGAAGCAATGATGGTACAATTAGGAGCTTAACAAACCGACGAAAAAAAGGTATAATGGAAGTCGGTTGATATCGAAATTTACACTATTTAGAAACATATAATATGGCAAAAGTAGAAGATTACGGAGCATCAAATATTCAAGTCCTAAAAGGTTTAGAGGCGGTTAGAAAAAGACCAGCTATGTACATTGGTTCTACAGACATTCACGGTCTCCATCATATTTTCACAGAGATTTTGGACAACTCCGTAGACGAGGCTATTGCTGGATATTGTGATCACATCTGGGTAACACTTAACAAAGATGGCTCCCTAACTGTAAAAGATAACGGTAGAGGTATTCCTGTTGAAATTCATGCAGAGACAAAGGTTTCCACTTTGGAAACAGTTATGACAAATCTTCATGCTGGTGGAAAGTTTGAATCTGGAGCATACAAAGTCTCTGGAGGTTTGCACGGAGTTGGTATGAAGTGTACAAATGCCCTTTCAGAATGGATGGTTACAACTGTTAGAAGAGATGGTGGAGTATACCAACAGAGATATGAGAGAGGTGTACCAGTTGCTCCTGTTGAAAAGATTGCAGATTCGACAGAGACAGGAACAGAGCATACATTTATGCCAGATGATAAGATTTTCAGTACAACCCAGTTTGACTTAGATACAATCATTAAGAAATGTAGACAACATGCATACCTTACAGCAAGTCTAAGAATTTCCGTAATTGATGCTACAGGTGAGGCAGATAGGCAGTATGATCTCTACTTCGAAGATGGAATTAAATCATATGTCCAGTTCTTAAATATCGATGAGAAAGTCATTGGGGATGAGCCATTCTACATGAATAAACAGGAAGAAGATGTCGTTGTTGAGGTATCTTTGCAATATACGGATAACATGGATGAGGATGTGAGATGTTACACCAACAATATCATCAATCCAGAAGGTGGTACACACTTAGCTGGTTTTAGAACTGCAATTACAAGTGCGATAAATACATATGCACAGAAAGCAGAATTATTCAAAGACATCTCTGGCACACTTAGTGGAGATGATGTGAGGGAAGGCCTTACAGCAGTTGTTTCTGTTAAAGTCCCAAGTCCACAGTTTGAAGGACAAACAAAGATTAAGCTAAATAATCCTGAGGTAAAGAGTATTGTAGGAAAAGTTGTAAGAGATGAATTGCTAACTTTCTTCACAGAACATCCACAGATTGCAAAAGAAATTATTGGCAAAGCAATATTAGCAAACAAGGCAAAGGCTGCTGCGAAAGCTGCGAGAGATGCCGTTATTAGAAAAGGTGCCCTTGAGACAACAACTCTTCCAGGAAAATTGTCGGATTGCACAAGTAAGGATCCCGCAGAGAGTGAACTCTTCATTGTAGAGGGAAACTCTGCAGGTGGTTCCGCAAGACAGGGTAGGGATAGGCATACTCAAGCAATTTTGCCACTTAGAGGTAAAATTATTAATACACATAAGTATAGGGTCGATAGGGTTTTGGAGAATAAAGAGTTTAATGATATTACAACAGCACTTGGGGTAGGAATTGGTGATACATTAGATATTTCTAAATTGAGATATCACAAGATTATTATAATGAGTGATGCAGATGTTGATGGTTTGCATATTACAACACTTGTATTGACCTTGCTGTTTAGATTTTTCAGACCATTGATTGAGGGTGGCTATGTATATGTTGCACAACCTCCTTTGCACAAAGTTGAGATTGGGAAGAAAAAATATTATTTCCTCAATGATGCAGAGAAAGACGAGTTTATGAAAGAAGCTGTTTTGGAGGGTAAATCTCCAATTGCTAATAGATTTAAAGGATTGGGAGAGATGAACCCAGAACAGTTGAGGGAAACTACTATGGATATTAATAAGAGAGTTTTGAAGAAAGTTCATATTGAAGATGCAGAGGAAGCAGAGAAGGTTTTTGAAATGCTTATGGGAAATGAGGTTCCACCAAGGAGGAGATTTATTCAGACACATGCTACTAAGGCAACTTTAGATATTTAATTTTTTATATTAAAGAAGATGAATAACGAATTATTTGGTAATAGCCCAGAAATAGAAGCAAAAGAAGTATTATTTACTAATATTTTTAATCAGATAGCAGAGCAAAAGTTTGGAGAAGGAGATGAGATTATCAAAGTAAGAGAGGATCACTTTTCCTCAAGTCCTGAAGTTACAAAAACCCTTGCTGTCCAAAGGATATTAGCTAACGAAGAACTACAAAAAAAGATTTATGAAGCACAAGGAATAGAGGAGAGGCCAAGAGATAGTGAGATGAGGTACTTGATTACACAGGGAGCGAATAATCGGTTTAACTTAACCTCAATTAGAAAATTTGTAGAGGATGGAAATACATACTTTGAGAAAGCACAAGATGACGAAGAGATAAAAGATGACAGAGGGTCCTTAACAAACATAGCAAGAGATATAAAAGAAACATTATCCTCAGAGGTAAAAAGAATAGAAAAATAAAAAGAAATGGACGAAGAAATAAAGACAACAGAAGAAAATACAGATGCATTAGAGCAGAAGCTATCATTCCATCCAGGAGAAGTGGCTCCTAGATCTATTGTAGATGAAATGAAGAACAACTACCTAGACTACTCAATGTCGGTAATTGTATCCAGAGCTTTACCTGAAGTCACAGATGGTCTCAAACCATCTCAGAGAAGAATTCTCGTTGCCATAAACGACCTTGGACTAACACCATCATCACACTACAGAAAATGTGCAAAGATTGCTGGTGACACATCAGGAAACTACCACCCACACGGTGAAGCTGTTGTATACCCAACACTCGTAAAAATGGCACAAGACTTCTCCTTAAGATACCCACTAGTAGATGGGCAAGGAAACTTCGGATCAATAGATGGAGATGAAGCTGCCGCCATGAGATATACAGAGGCAAGAATGGGGAAAATAACTCCCGAATTGATGAAAGACCTAAACAAAGGAACAGTAACATTCGTACCAAACTATGATGGAACAAGATTAGAACCAACAATTCTACCAGCAGGATTCCCAAATGTACTCGCAAACGGAGGAGATGGAATCGCAGTAGGAATGGCAACAAAAATCCCTCCATTCAATCTCACAGAACTCATCGAAGTACTCCAAGCCATGATTACCATGGGCAACTCATGGGTAGGCAAGGCTGTATACAATGAACTAAGAAAAGCCAAAGAAAAGAAAGAAACAATTCCACAAACACTAAATGACAAGCCAGAAGACTTCTTTGAAAACTATGTCAACAGAAAAAACCTAGATTATGTAGAGCAGATAGCGAAAATAAAAGAAGACATTAAAGCAAATGGTCAAGTACTATACCCAGAATTTAAGTCAGAAATTACACCAGATGAATTAATAAAAATAGTACCAGGACCAGACTTCCCAACAGGAGCAACCGTCTACAACCAACAAGAAATACTAAATGTATATGCAACAGGAAGAGGAAGAATAATCCAAAGAGCCAAAGCAACAATAGTTGAAGGTAAACAGGGTAGATACCAAATTGTCATCACAGAGATACCATACCAAGTAAACAAAGCTCACATGATTGAGAAAATAGCAGACCTTGTCAAAGACAAAAAGGTCAAAGGAATTGCAGACATCATAGATGAATCCAGCATGGAAGGAATGAGAGTTGTTGTATATCTCAAAAAAGATGCACAACCAAAAGCCGTTCTGAACAAACTCTACAAATACACTGAGATGCAAAAAGTCTTCAATGCAAACATGATTGCACTTGTAGACCAAGAGCCAAAAACTCTTCCAATCAAGAGAGTCCTAGAACTATTCCTCTCATTCAGACTAACCGTCACCATCAGAAGATTTGAATATGACCTAGCAGCTGCCAGATTCAGAGCACACATCCTAGAAGGTCTTCTCAAAGCTATAGATATGCTAGATGAAGTAATCGCAACTATTCGTGGATCCAAAACACAAGAGAGTGCAAAAACAAACTTAATGGACAAATTTGAATTCACAGAAGTACAGGCACAAGCAATCTTAGATATGCAATTGAGAAGACTCGCAGCACTAGAGAGAATGAAGTTGCAAAACGAATACAAAGAGATAGAAGAGAAAATCAAGGAATACAATGCACTTCTTGAAGATCCAAGCAAAGTTTTAGAAGTCATATCCCAAGATTTAAATGAAATAAAGGAAAAATATGGAGATAAGAGAAGAACAAAAATTGTTAAAGGAGATATCGATGAAATCTCAGAAGAAGACATGGTTGCATCAGAAGATACACTTGTTACCATCACACATTCTGGCTACATAAAGAGACTAAATCCAAATACATACAAAGCTCAGAATAGGGGAGGAAAGGGAGTCTCAGGAGGAGATACAAAAGAAGGAGACTTCATAGAACATGCATTCCTTTGCAACACTCATGATGAATTAATGCTTTTCACAAATAAGGGTAAAGCATACACACTAAGAATCTTTGAAATTCCAGATTTAGGTAGAACAGCAAAGGGCTTACCACTTGTAAACCTCATTCAGCTTGGACCAAACGAGCTTGTAACTTCTGTACTAACAAGGGACCCTAAGGGGAAAGTAAACGAAGGGAAGAGTACAGTAGAAGCGAAAGAGGAAGAAACTACAAGAGAATACAAATATCTCCTTATGGCAACACAGAAGGGTGTAATAAAGAAAACAGAACTATCCGAATTTGCCAAGATCAGAGCAAATGGATTAACAGCAATTAAATTAGATGAAGAAGACCAACTCATTTGGGTGAAGGCAACAGCAGGCAATGATGAAGCTATTATCCTCACAAGAGAAGGCAAATCTGTAAGATTCAAGGAAACAGATGTCAGACCAATGGGAAGAAGTACAAGAGGTGTCACAGGTATTAAGTTCCGAAATGCCAATGATATAGTCGTGGGAATGGGAATAGTTGAGAACAATGACCAGAAACTTCTCACACTCTCAGAGTATGGATATGGAAAAATGACAGCACTCAAAGAGTATGCAACACAAAAAAGAGGTGGAACAGGAATCTTCACATTTAGAGTAACTG
>CAZHSU010000003.1:0-2222 GCA_964535095.1 uncultured Candidatus Saccharibacteria bacterium
ATTCGCATTGTACTAAGGTTTCCTAATCCACAGCATCGTTAACTTTCTTCTTTTTATCAACTTTTTTCAGAAGCCACAAAGCCAAATATCCTATTAAACAGGCAGAAAGGGTTGGAAAACAGGGATCAGATCTGGGACAGACCCTATGTGGTTCGTAGATCCTCAAAAGTGGTATAATCTAGGTATATGGCAGATGAGCAATCTCTCTACAAACTCAAATGTTTGTCTGGGACAACAGATTTTGTTCTGCAAGAGCTAATATCCAAGTTTCCAGATATTGCTGTTTTAGAGAAGGGTCGAGAAGAAATACAGTTTCTCTCAACAGTAACAGATATAGAGCAATTTCGTGTTCTCCACTCCCCTACCCATATCTCGAATAATGACAAGATTCTCAATCTCTCCAAACCAAAATGGCGAAGAGGTTTTGTTCCTGCTGGAATAAATCCATCTCTTGCATACATTATGTGCATGATTGCAAATCTCTCAACAGAAAATATCCTCTATGACCCATTCTGCGGATCTTCTGTAATTGCAGTTACAGCAATAAAGGAATTTAATGTAAAAAGAGTCATGTGCTCAGATATCAGCAACAAAGCAATATTACAATCCAACCTAAACTTTGAAAGTGCAGGGATTGAAAATGAAAAATACAAACTTTTCAAAGGAGATATCTCAAAACTAAAATTAAACAAAAGAAATATTGACAGAATTGTAAGTAATTTACCTTTTGGGATTAGGGAGGGAAATCATCAGGGGAATGTTCAGGCATATAGAGATTTGGCAAACTTAGCACAGAAAGTGTTGCGGAAACAGGGTTTGCTGGTTCTCCTCACCCAAGAGAAAAAGTTAATTTACGACACTTTCAAAAAGGATGTTTGGAATGTGAAAAGTGTTGCTAGTGTAGAACAAGGTGGACTTAATCCAGATATTTTTCTAATTCAAAGGAATACTATTTCTTAAGATATTTCCTGTTTTTTAATTTATCTGGCATACACTGTTGTCCAGATTTCTTAGATTCTAAATCGTGGTCGTATACATATCCTTTTCCATAGCCTAAGTCAGACATCAGCTTGGTTGGAGCATTTCTAATATTCATCGGTACTGGTAAGTTTCCATATTTCTCAATATCTTGTTTTACCAACCCTTCTGTCATATATGCAGAGTTGTCCTTGGGAGCATTAGAAAGATATATTGCTAATTGCATAAGGAATACCTCACACTCTGGCATACCAATCTTCTGGCATGCTTCATATACTGAATTCGCAAGGACAACAGCATTTGGGTCTGCATTCCCAACATCCTCACTTGCAAACCTCAACATCCTCCTTGCCACATACAAAGGATCTTCCCCTCCTGCCAACATTCTTCCTGTCCAATAGCAGGCAGCATCTGGATTCGAAGACCTCATAGATTTATGTATAGCTGAAATGATATTGTGATGCTCTTCTCCCGTCTTGTCATAATATACAGGCTTCTGTATCGTATCTGTAAGTATCTCCGTTGTAATCTCTTTCTTAACAGAATCCTGTGTACTTGCAAGAGTTGCACTCATTTCAAGAATATTTAATGAAGACCTTATATCCCCATTTGAAAGATTTGCCATCTGTTCCAAAACCTTCTTAGAAATCTTTATTTCCGGATATTCTTTCTTTGCTATCTTTGCTAAATGTTTGTATATATCTTCTTCTGTTTGCTGTTTGAATACAAAAACTTTTGTTCGTGAGAGAAGTGCAGAGATTACTGTGAATGATGGGTTCTCTGTTGTTGCTCCAATTAGTGTAATTATTCCTTTTTCTACATATGGTAATAGTGTGTCTTGTTGTGCTTTGTTCCATCGGTGTATTTCGTCTAAGAAGAGAATTGTTTTTTTACCATATTGTTGGTTTCCCATTGCTATCTTAATTATTTTTCTTAATGTGTCTTTGCCACTTACAACTGCTTGTATTTTGTGGAAGTCATAGTAGAGATTGAGGGAGAGTATGTAAGCGAGAGTTGTTTTGCCTGTACCGGGTGGTCCCCAGAATATCATGGAGGGTATGTTGCCTGTTTCTAGAAATTTTCTGATTGGGCCATTTTCTCCTACTAGGTGTTCTTGTCCTATGAAGTCATCTAGTGTTTTTGGTCTGTACTTTGAAGCTAATGGTTCGTTGTTCATCCTTGATTATATCATTTTAGGGAGGGTAGTTGGGTTGTAATTTGGAATGGCTTATAGTATAATATAA
>CAZHSU010000003.1:2322-25808 GCA_964535095.1 uncultured Candidatus Saccharibacteria bacterium
CATTTTAGGGAGGGTAGTTGGGTTGTAATTTGGAATGGCTTATAGTATAATATAAGTATATGCCTATTTAGGCTATACTGTTCTTTAACAAGGTTCAAATTCAAACAAAAATTTCTTAGATAAAGGAGATAAATAAGATGGAAACATCACCCCTCGCAATATTGTTTGTTCTCTTCTTGGTTGGATTACTGGTTTTTACAGTGTCCGGAACATTGAGAAGAAAAAATGTAATTACCCCTGAGCAGGAGAAAAACCCTGCTTTGGTAGGATTCTTTATTGCCGTTTTAGCCGCTGGCTTGCTCTTCGGAGCAATGATGCCTTAGATAGGAGATGAAATCTTAAATAGCTTTATTATTCCTTTCCCTCTTTGCTCTGGAGATATTGAATTTCCCAAAAGGGATAGAAGAAAAAAAGCAGAAGCTACTTTTAGTTTTGCTTTCCATTTTCAAACTAGCACCTTTGGTGTTAATTATTTTCAAGCTGACGGAGGCTTATATGTAAGAAAAAGAACCTTAGGGGGGAGTAACCGAATTAAGCTTTTAGCTTTTTACCTTTACTCCCTCCACCACTCTTCTCATAAACATACAAATATTCTCCATTACTCAATTCAACCTTTTTTTCTGGAACAAGTCCCTTAACTTTGTATTTATAACTATAAACTCCCCCACCCCTCTCTACTAATTTAATAAACTCTCTTCTCAAAATATTCAAACTATTCTCATCAAGAAAACAATATACCTTTGTAAAATCATCCAAAGGAGAAGCATAAATATTCTCAACATCAAAAACAATATCTTTGTTATTTGGGAATCTAACAATCCTCAATGTTCTAGCAATAATAATCATCATTGGGGAAAGATCTAGGCCGTAACACTTACACTTCCCATTCTCGTATGCCTCCAACACAATTTTCCCATCACCACAACCTAAATCTACAAAAGTATCTTCTTTCTTCAAATTCATTAATTCCACAATCTCATCAATGACATTCTTTGGAGTTTTAATGATTGGAACTAAGAAAATATTAATTAAAGCAGTTAACAAAAAAGCACCAACTAGCATTGCTATTACTAAAATAATGCCAAGAGTTATTCCATTTGCCATTTGTTTTCAATAATAATATATAATAATTAGATATATGATAGATGGAATCTTGTTAATTAACAAGCAGAAAGATATTACATCCTATGATGTAATTAGAAAATTAAAAAGAGTTTTACCAAAAGGTCAGAAGATTGGGCATGGTGGGACTTTAGATCCTTTTGCAACAGGTCTGTTAATTGTGCTTTTGGGAAAAGGAACAAAGCTAATGAATACAATTCATTCATTAAAAAAAGAATATATTGTGAAAGCAGAGTTTGGATATGCAACTAATACACAAGATGTTATGGGTGAGAAGACAGAGATATGTGAAAATTTCAAACAGGTTTCTCAAGAGGAGATTGAGCAGATGATTAAGGAAAAGTTTTTGGGAGAAATTTCACAGTTGCCACCAATTTTTTCAGCAAAGAAGATTGATGGTAGAAAGGCATATGATTTAGCCAGGGAAGGAAAGGAAGTGAAAATTGAACCGAAGAATATTACTCTTTTTTCTTTTAATTTTGTTCATTACAATTGGCCCTGCTCTACTTTCAAAATTTTATGCTCAACAGGAACATATGTCAGAACCCTAATCTATGATTTGGGTAAAGAGATTGGAACATATGCAACAGCTATTGAATTGGAGAGAACAAAGATTGGAGATTTTGATATTACCGATTCCATTAGCTCAGAAGATATTACGGAAGAAAATAATGAGGTGGTAATGAATAGTGTAATTAATTTAGAAAATTTGAAATTATGAAAAAAGGAAAATTATTTGTAGTTGCCACACCTATTGGAAATCTAGAAGATATGACATTTAGAGCAGTAGATGTATTGAAATCCGTTGTTTTTATTCTTGCAGAGGATACAAGAGAGAGCAAAAAATTATTGGATAGGTATGATATTAAAACACAATTGATATCATACAGGGATCAGAATCATGAAAGGATGGTAGAAAAAGTTTTTGAGAAGTTAAATATGGGTTTTGATTTAGCTTTAATCTCTGATGCAGGAACTCCATTGATATCAGATCCGGGTTATAAATTGGTGAGAGATTTAAGAAAGAATAATTATGAGGTTCTCTCAATTCCCGGGGCATCTGCACTGACCTCCGCACTTTCTGTTAGTGGTCTTCCCACGGATAGAGCTGTCTTTTTAGGTTTTCTCCCAAAGAGTGATGAGCGAAGAAAGAAAATAATTGAGCAGTATAGAGATTTGGATAATACAATAGTTATTTACGAATCTCCAAAGAGGTTAAGCAGGTTATTGAAACTTATGTTAGAAACATGTGGGGATATTGAAACATTTTTAGCAAAAGATATTTCAAAAATGAGGGAGGAGAGTTTTTATGGAAAAATTTCTGAGGTTTTAGCAATTTTGGAATCTAGGAATTTTGATGAGAATCCACATGGGGAATTTGTTTGTATTTTCAGTAAGGAATCTTAGGATTTAAGAAATAGTGCTTGGTAGCTTTCATCTGTAATTGCTTCAAGTTTCTCCATTGAGATATCTTTCACTTCACAGGCTACTTGCATTATTTCCCTAATATCTTTTGGTTGTGCAAATTTCTCTCTAATGTTTTTGTTTTTCCTTGTAGATTGTGTGGGAAGAAATGGTCCATCTGTTTCGAAAAGGATTCTCTCAACGGGTGTCTTTTTTAGAATTTCCCTTACATTCTCACCACTCTTGTATGTAATGATTGCATTGAATCCAATCTGGAAACCTAAATCTAAGACAGTATTTAACTCATCAAGTGTTCCTGTAAAGCTGTGAAAAGACCCCTTTAGAAGTCCTCTACCCTCTTCTGCCACAATTCTAATTATATCTTCCATACATTGACTACTTCCCATAATATCCCGTGAATGGAGGCTCAGAGGAAGTCCATTTTCTAATGCTAATTTTATCTCTTCCCTAAGCATCATCTTCTGCACTTCTTTTAATTGTTCCTTAATATCCTCCGTATATGTCTGGTTTAGTGCGAATTGGTAGTAATCTAATCCACACTCCCCTATTGCAGATATTTCATCTTTATATTTTTCAAAAAGCTCTATGAATTTCTTTATTTCCTTCTGGGATTTCTCATAAATATTCTCATGCAAATCTCTCTGTACTGTAACCTCTTCAAAATATGTTGGATGTAACCCAATTGCGACCTGCATTAGATTTGGCTTAATATTATTTGCCCTCTTAGCAATCTTGAAGTTATCATCAAAATCTAAGATGTCAGTCCCTTGTGTCAGTATATATTTCCCACCTTCTGCAATGTAATTTTTTACAATCTCATCTTGGTTGGTTTTTAATGGCTCAAGTGCCATGTGTATGTGTGAGTCATGCATAGGGTTATTTTATCACATATTTGAGGTGAAATATGGTAGAATTGTCCCGAGATGGAAAAACAGAAGAGTGTAAACTGGTTAATGGTGATTACGGTGTTTTTGCTTTTGGTATCAGCAGGTGTTTTTGTATACAAATTTTTCTTTGCTAATTCTGCGAAAAACTCTTCTTCTGGAGGAGAGAGTGTTGAGCATAAGGAGATTGTTTCTAATGATGAGTCTTCATCGGTTTTCTCTACAGACAACTTAGTTTTTAAATATAAATATTTGAACTCGCTTTCCAGTAAATCTTCTGGGGGTACGAAAATTGTATCGGCAGATATTAACCAGAAAGGAGATGAGCTTGTTGTTATTTTTGAAAAAGAGAGTTTGTGTAGTGAGGATTTTAAGGCTGTAAGTCAGTCAGGATATTATGAGAAGTCTCCAGAGAAGTTAATTCTCTCCGTAATTACAAGTAGTGATTTTGAGGAATTCAATATCCCATGTTTAGTATCTAATTCATTTAAGATTACAAATTTTGAATCTAGTGTGAGTGAAGATTTTGAGATTTTTTATAGAGATGAGGAAGGGAAAGAATTTGATTTAATGGCATGTAGTTATAATGGTATTTTGTATGGGCAGGGAGATGTATTTACCACAGAGAAGAACAAGGAGGTTTGTACCTGTGAGAAAGGTGATGTTGTTTGTAAATAATTATCCTTTTCCCCTAAAGAATTATCCCAAGATATAGTCCGAATGCACATCCTGCTAATGTGAATAGCCAGAATCTCATTACAACTTTGTATTGTGGCCATCCATTTGCTTGGAGATGATGGTGGATTGGTGCAATTTTGAAGACTCTCTTTTTGAAGAATTTTAGACTTACTATCTGTATGAAGCTGGAAGCCATAATTACCCAAGTTATTGCAGACATCATGAAATATGGAAGAATATTGTTTGTGACAAGGCCAATGTAGAACATTGCAAAGCCTAGTGGCATTGCTCCTGGCCCACCATTCCAGAATCTTGCAGGTGGTATATTGAAGTATAAATCTACAATCTGTACACCTAAAATAATTGCAAGTATTGGTATAAATTCAAATTGTCCTTGTACTAAGAGAAGAATCATCAAAAAGATATTTATTATCATGAAGATTCCAACCATTAATCCGTCTGCTCCATCTGTTAGTTCTGCAGAGTAGATAGCAAATTGTCCAACAACACCACTAAGAGCTGCAATTATTGGTGAAAAGTTAATAACCAATCCACTCCATGGAGTAATATCCTTTACATAACCAGTTTTTTGTAAGAGCATCATGACCCCAATATTCATTAGTATTGATACTAGCAGCTTTATTAATCTCCATCCAAATGTCTCTTGAAAAGCTCTCATCTTTTCATTATTTTTAAATCCGTTTGTGAAAATTACAACATCTATTAATCCCCAGATACCGAAAAGTACAAACCCAATTAGAAATACTCTTACGACATCTGTAATAGGTATAGTGAAAAGGATAATAATTGGAACGATGACAAGTATTATTAATCCCCCCATATTTGGTGTCCCATTTGTGGTAGTAGTTTTCATTATCTTCATGAACAGGGAGTTATCTCCATCTCCTATACCAGCTTTTGTTTTCTTAATTCCACTTACCTGATTGAATTTGTACAACATTGAAATCATTAAGGGGGCGAAGATTATAGAAGCACCGACTGCTAGAAATAGTAACTGCAGGCTGTTCTTTAGAGTATCTTGCATTGTTAAAGGGTCTTTAGATTAATGTTTTATTATCTCAGTTTTTCTTTCTAATTTCCATATCATCTGCGATTGATAAGAAAATCTCCTCCCAAAGTGGCGCAGTAGTAAGAGATGAGAAATTTGCGAGTTGTGGTTCTTCTAACCTTAAAATCATCAACATCTTAGGATCCTCTGCTGGTGCAAAACCAATTACTGTGTCGTTGGTTACATCTTCTTTGTATCCTGCAATATCTTGTTTTGCAATCTGTGCCGTTCCCGTTTTTGCAGCAATGGAATAATCCCCTAACTTCGTTACTAATCCACCGAGTAATCCATCGTCTACGGCCTTTTTCATAGCATCTCTTACGATGTGTGCAGTTTCTGTGGAAACAGGTTTTGTCAAAACCTGTGGAGTTATCTTTATTGTTTCATTTTCATCTGTAATTTCTTCAATTATGTATGGTCTCATTCTTACTCCGTCATTTGCAAAGGTGTTGAAAGCAGATATAGCTTGAAGTGTTGTAGCTGAAATCCCCTGTCCAAAAGATGAAGTGATGACATCTAGTTTTGTCCACTGTTCATATGGTTTAAGGAAATTAGTTGCTTCATCTTGAAGGCCAATTCCGATAAATTTCCCTAATCCAAAATTCTGTAGTCCTTGATAATATTGTTCAAAATCAATTTTAAGAGCCATTTTTGAAGTGCATGGGTTGTTTGAGGTCCTGAATATAGATGCAATATCTAAATCTCCTGCACCTTTTTTATTCCAAGTCCAGATTTTTGCATTTTTTAAATCCTCGTAACCAGTTGCTTCATAGAGGTCGAGGTATCCTGTTTTGTCAACACATCTGAAATCTTTTGTGATTTCTCCTGCTTCAAGAGCAAGTGCGACTGTTATTGGCTTTTCAATAGAACCATATTCATAGACATCTGCAACTGCTTTGTTCTTTAGCACCCATGATTCGGGGGCTCTCCAATATTCTGCTGGGTCATATGTTGGATAATTTGCCATTACTAAAATTGCACCTGTTTTAGGGTCCATTATTATTACACTACCACTTTTAGATCTTGTTCGTTTTACTCCTTCTTGGAGTATTTCCTCTACTTTGCTTTGTAGATTTGGCACAATGGTTAGTTTGAAATCTTTTCCTTCCCTGGGTAGTACTGGTTGATATTCTGAGGTGAGAATGATATTACCTGAAGAGTCTTTTTCTTCATATGAGTAGCCTTGTCTTCCATTGATATCTCCGAAATAATATCCTTGGATTCCATATTGTCCAACTGAGTCTCCTTTCTCATCTTGTCCAATGAAACCAAGTACATGTGCTGCTAATGTATTGTTTGGATATATTCGTCTTTCCTTTCTTTCAAAATATAGTCCAAAACCTTTTGTACCTTTTCCAAAGACCTCCATGTTTTCTAAGGCCTTTTTCTTCTCTGTTGATACACCTTTCTTTATTGAAGCATATACAAAATCTTCTGTAAGGTTAGATTCTACTTCTTCCTTTGTCATTCCTAATATTCCAGAGACCTCAGTTGCGAATTCCTCTTTGTTTTCAAAAAAGAGTTCTCTCTCCTTCTCGTCTTTACTTAATGTTGCATATATATCCCATACTGGCTCATCTACTGCAAGTACAGTATTGTCTGCTGCGGTTACTTTTCCTCTAGGAGCAACAGAGATTTGTGTGGCTCTGTATTGCTCTTCTGACATATCTTTGAACTTTGAGGCATATATAATTTGCCATCTAAATGACTGAATGAGGACAACTAGGGAGAGTGTAATAACAAGTCCTGTGAGAATTTTAATATTTATTCCTTTTCCATCATCTTTCTTGGTGGATTTAGATCTGAAGTTGTTTCTGCTCTTTTTAGGGCCTCCGTTGAGATTTACTTTATGTATGTGTGCGAGACTTGCCATAGTTACTTGTTTGCAACAACTGATGCTTCTTGCAAGTATATAACAGTTTTATCGTTTGATGAAGATAGTGAAAGTGATTTATCTGCTAATTTTCTTATTACTGTAATGGAATCACTTTTTGCAATTTCCTCCTCCATTCCTCTGTTCTCTTCAACAAGGTAATTCTTTTCGCTATTTAGACTCTGTAATTCTGTCCCAAGTGGAGCAAGTATTGAGTTTGTAACTAGTTGTGAAAGGATAAATGCTACTAGTGAGAAGATGAAGATGGTGGTAAAGATGTTCTGTTTTGCTTTATTTATAATTTTCACTTGGCAGTTTAATTTTTAATTAAAGTTCTTAACTTGGCAGAAGCGGAGCGAGGATTTGTATTCCTTTCTTCATCGGTTGGGGCAATGTATTTTTGAAAAAGCAAACTCCCCTCCCCGCTTCTCGATTTTTCTAAATTAAAGGTCTTAACTATTCGATCTTCGAGTGAATGGAATGTTATTACGGATAATCTTCCATTCTTGTTCAAGATCTCAAATGATTTATCTAGTGCTGTTTCTAAACTTCCTAACTCGTCATTTACCACGATTCGCAGGGCCTGAAAGACCCTGCGAGAAGGGTTCTTGTTAGAAGATTTATCAGCAGCCGGTACTGCTTTGTAGATAAGTCTTGTAAGATCTCCAACTGTATTTATATTAGAGATATTTTTCTTTATCTCTTTGGCAATTCTGTATGAGAATCTCTCTTCTCCATATTTGTAAAAGATGTCTGCAAGTTCTTTTTCTGAGAGAACTGTTAGCAGATCTTTTGCACTGACACCTAAGGATTTATCCATTCTCATGTCTAGCGGTTCTTCGCTTTCTAAGTAGCTGAAACCTCTGTTGTGAGATTCTTCTAGTTGCCTTGAAGAGAGTCCGATATCAAGTAGTATTCCATCTGGTGTTCTTTGAATATTGTATTCTTTGAGAACTTTGTCTATTTTGGCAAAGTTAGATTTTGCAATTATCCAATTCTCACTTAATGAGTCTTTGTAGTATTCTTTGACAAAATCTATGGCATATTGGTCTTGATCTATGCTTAGAAGTAATCCTTGTGGAGAGAGTTTTTTTAATATCTCAAAACTGTGTCCTCCATCTCCAAGAGTGCCATCAATGTAAAATCCACCTGGGTTTATTGCCAAGGAATCTAATGATTCATGAAGTAGTACAGGAATATGTATCTTATCCATTTTTCTCTGGTGTCATTTTATTTATCTCCTGTGCTATTTCTTCTCCATGTTTTTGCAAATACTCAATTCTCTCTTTCCACTTCTTCCCGTCCCATATCTCTATCCAATTAACTAATCCTATGAATACAATTTCATCTCCTAAACCTGCATGGTCAAAGAGTGGTTGTGGTATTACAAATCTTCCTTGAGAATCCATCTCAATTTCCTTTGCACTTCCAACTAGAAATCTACTTGTATCTCTAATATTTTTATCTGTAAAAGAGCCATTCATTACTTCTTTCGCTACATTCTCCCACATAGCTTTGTTTACAAGGATTAGGGCTTCTTCATATCCTCTGGTGAGTATTAAATCTTCACCAATTTCTTCCCTAAACTTTGTAGGAAGTGACACTCTTTTCTTTTCTCCTAGTTTACTTTTGTATTCTCCGATTATCATGTCTTTACTATATCATCTTTCACCACTTTGTGCCACTTGTTGCCACTAATATAGCTTGGATTTAGAAGGAGTGTCAAGAGAAATATATTACAGGCCCGAATATGATACTCTAGGCCTACGGCTTCTGTTAGAATACTCAAACATTGCAAAAATTTTAACTATCTATACCCGACCCTACTCTATCCGATAATTGAAAATACCTCTCAGAAATTCTTACTCTTGCAAAAAAAGTGGGAAATATTTATATTATATATAACTAATCTTAGAATTTTGCTTATGAAGGTTTTTCTAAAAGATATTAAGGAGAGGTTCCCAGAGTTCGAGATGAGAAATTATGATGAGGCCTCTTTTTTCACTGGTTTTTGTTATGATTCAAGGGATGTAAAAGAGGGAGATCTATATATTCCTATTGTCGGTGAGAGGTTTGATGGGCATGAATTTGTAATCCCTGCATTGGAGAATGGTTGTGCAATTAGTATCTGCGAAAATTCTAAGATATCTTTCTCTGATGGTGCAAACAAGCCAATTATTCTTGTGGATTCTATAGAGGAAGGTTTGAAGAAGATTCTTAACTTCTCTATTGGGTATATTAAGAAACCTGTTGTTGCTATTACTGGAAGTACAGGCAAGAGTACGACAAGAAGGATGGCAGCACATATTCTTGAAAGACATATGAATATTTTGACTTCAAATAGATACAATACTGTTTGGGGGAATGCAAAACTTTTGGGAGAATATACTAATGAGGATGCGATTCTTTTAGAGTGTGGAATGGATAGAGTTGGAGAGATTTCATGGCATGTAAATTCTGTAGACCCTGATATTGGAGTTCTTCTTAATATTTGTGATGTTCATGCAGAGAAAGTGGGAGGTATTGATAAGATTTTTAATGAGAAGAAAGACTTGGCGGATTATATGGAGAAGACAGGAAAGCCTCTTGTGTTGAATATTGATGATGAGAGGCTGAGATATGTTGCAGAGAATTATAATAAGAATTCTCCATTGATTACATTTGGTAAGAATCCTGAGGCAACTTTTGTTTTGAGTAATATTTCAGTAGATAGTGAGGGAACACATTTTGATTTTACATACTATGATAGTAATGTAGTCCATGTGGATTTGTCAGTTTTTGGAGAGGGTTTTGCATATGATGCTATGGCAGCAATTATTGTTGCAAATGAGTTGGGTGTAAGTATTGATGATTGTGTAAGTGATCTTAGAGATTACCAGAATCAGGAGGGAAGGTTTGAAGTTTTAGAATATGGAGATTTAGTAATTGTGAATGATGGATATAATGCAAATCCTGTTTCTATGAAAATGGCATTGGAAACATTTTCTAGACTCTATCTCAGGAGTCATTATACAATTGCAATATTGGGAGATATGAGAGAGCTTGGTGCTGTTTCGTCGCAGAAACATAAGGAGATTGCGGAGTTGGTGAACAGATATGGATTTAATGAGGTACATATGGTTGGTGATTTGTGGGAAGATATCGCCCTTGGGGATAAGTTTGATTCTGCCGATGAGGTTGCAGCTTTTTTGAATGCAAAACTTCCAGGATTAAATGGGAAGAAAGTTGCAATACTTCTTAAAGGTAGTAACAGACATGGCTTGTATCAAATACCAGATTTCTTAAAGAAGCTCGGTGCAATTTAATCACTCCAAGAGATATCTGCTCCAAGTTTCTGTAGGTTCTCAACAAAGTTTGGATGTGCCCTCTTAATTGTATCTGCATCTCTGATAACACTCTCTCCTTCAATAGTTAGAGCGACCATCATAAGTGCAACAGTTGCACGAATAATGTTTGGACTATCAACAGTAGCAGGTTTTAATGGCTTATTCCCAAAGACGATTACTCTAAAAGGATCACACATTACAATATGTGCTCCGAATTTCATCATTTCAGGAATCCAGAAAAGTCCTCCTTCATAAAGTTTGTTCCAGAACATAATATCTCCCTCAGATTTCACTGCAAGTGCAATCATTAGTGGCATTAGATCCACAGGGAAATATGGCCATGGAGCTGCTTCAATTTTTTGCAGCATGTTTTTTGTATATGGCTCTTCTATTTTGAGCTTATCCTTTGCTCTTACAATTGCTGTATCTCCCTCATATTCTATATTAACACCAAATTTCCTAAATGCTTTTACTATTAATGGAAAATGCTCTGGCTCTGCATTTTTTACTCGAACTTCTCCTCCTGTCATTGCACCTAGTGCAAGAAGTGTTGTTATCTCATGATGATCTGAGGATATGGTGAACTCTGTTCCATGTAATTCTTCCACTCCTGTAATTTTTAATGTTGAAGAACCAATCCCTTCAATCTTGGCTCCCATTTGAACTAAGAAATTGCAGAGATCCTGAACATGAGGTTCACTTGCAGCATTTACCATTGTAGAGATCCCATCTGCCTTAGATGCCGCCATTGCAAAATTTTCTGTTGTTGTAACACTCATATAGTCCTGCCAAAGGTATCCACCTTTTAACCTCTCATGAGTATCTATTTTTAAAGTTTCGCCATCTTCAATGTTTGCACCCAATCCTTGGAGTACCTCTATATGTGGATCCAATTCTCTAATCCCTAATGAGCAACCCCCTATTTCCTTCATTACCTCAATACTTTTCATCCTTGTGGCGAGTGGCCCTAGAAGTAATATAGCTCCTCTCATTCCCATTGGAAAACCTTCTTCACCAAATTCTTTCTTAAATTCGGAGTTGTTAATTTTCAAAATACAATCTTCTTTATTCCAATCAATCCTAGAACCCATTGAAGTCATTAATTCTATTAACTTGTTTACATCTGTCAAATCTGGGAAATTACGGATTGTGATATCCTCATTCGTAAGTAAAGTTGCACAGAGAATAGGAAGAGCTGAATTCTTATTTCCAGCTGGAGTTATTTCTCCACTCAAGACATTGCCACCGCGAACTAATAAGTTTGACATATTTTTATTAATTAAAATTAATATTGTCTACAATTTTTTGAGCAGCATTTGGTACGAAAATCTTCTCTTCCTTAATCTTCCTCTGTTCTTGTGCGAAGAGATTCACAGTCATTACTAATTTATCACAAGTTAATTCTCCCTCTCTAATAATTCTTGCTAATCCAATATCCCTAAGTATCTCTGCATTCTTCATCTGTTCGTTATGTGTAACCCAAGGTATTGGAATCAAGATTGAGGGGATTTTCATTAATCCCATTTCATATACTGTGTTTGCACCTGCTCTGCCTATGAAAATATCTGTATTGTTAAGTACAGAACCAATTTCATTGTCATTTATATATTTTGTTACTACAATTCTTTTCTTTAATTCTGGTTCTAATTTATCTCTCTCCATATTTAGAATATTGTAATCGTTTGTAACTTTGTTATCTCCTGTTTGTACAATTAATTGGAAATCTTGTAGGAGATTTATCATTGAATCTTTAATCACCTCATTTATCACATGAGAACCTAAGCTTCCTCCTGATACATAAATAATTGGATATTCTTCTTGAACTTCTACCATTTTTTTTATTTCATCGACCAATGGCCCGCTCCCACTCTTTTGGAAGATTTCCTTTCTCACAGGATTTCCTGTTAATACAGTTTTTTCTTTAGGGAAATAATCTTCGGAGAGTGGATATGCGATTAAAATTTTTTCTGTATACTTCCCTACTATTTTGTTTGCAAGACCAACTGCAGCAGTTTGTTCGTGCAGATATATTTTTGTCTTAAAGAAGAATTTTCCAATTAAGCAGACAGGAACTGTTACAAATCCTCCAGTTGAAATGATAATGTCGGGTTTGTATTTTTTTAAGATGTTGTATGAATCTATAAATCCGAGGAATGTTCTGCAAAGAAGATATATTGAGGCAAGACTGAATTTTCTCTGTAATTTCCCTCCTCTTATGTATCTCTGATTAATTTTCTCTTGCCTCATCACTTTCATATCTAGTGATGAGCCCGGTTTTTCCCCCTCCATTCCCAAATCACTGCCAATATAGAGGAGATTCTCGCTTGTAATTCTATATCTCTCTTGAATTTCATCTATAATAGCTTTCGCAGAAGAAATATGTCCACCAGATCCACCACCTGTAATGACAACTCTTTTTTTCAATTCCACCCTATTAGCTTGAGTTTCCATTTTTTGAGTATTTACTTATATTCAATAGTATACCAATAGCTGCCAATGTAATGATAGTGCTAGAACCTCCATAACTAAGAAGTGGTGCGGGAATACCTGTTAGTGGCATGAGCCCAATATTTGCAGCCATGTTTAAAAGTGTTTGGAGTGTAAGCCATGTCGTGATTCCAATGGCAAGAAGTTTTCCTGCTTTGTCAGGGGCATTAAATGCAACTTTTATTCCACGAAGGAAAAAGATTATCCATGCAATTACGAGTATTGCACCTCCAAAGAAACCAAGCTCTTCAAGAATCACTGCATATATGGAATCTGTGAATGCTGTGTTTTCAACTAAGTATCCAAACCTCTGTCTAGATTGTCCAAACCCTTTGCCAAAAAAACCACCAGAGCCTATACCTATGAGTATTTGATGCATTTGATAGTCTACACCTCTAGGGTCTGCCACTTCACCATTTAGGAGTAGATGCAAAAATGTTTTAATTCGTTCAATCCTATACGGTTCTAGCACTGCAACAAGAATGACAAGAGGAATAGCGGCAAGGACGATTAAACCAGAAAATTTCCTATGGTCAGGATGCTCTTTGGCTACAAAAAACATTACAAATGCACTTGCTACAATAATGAGTGTTGTCCCAAGATCTGGTTCAAGAATAACCAGTAATGCTATTATTCCAACAATAGTAATGAAGTTCAGAAAAGCCTTGAGGAAGTTTCCCTTGAATTCGACTTTCCCCCCGTCATTGAAATATTGAGATTTAGACATCCAACTTGCTAGGTATAGTATGATTCCTAATTTCGCAAATTCGGCTGGTTGTATTTGTGGAAGTGGGCCAATAGAAAACCATCTTTTTGCACCATTGATTCCTTCTCCTAGGATTAATACTAATACTAGTAATATGAAGATGATAATGAGTCCGGGGAAAGAGAGTTTGAGTATTTTTCTATAATCCCAAAAGTATAGTACTGTCCCTATTGCTCCTCCTGCTAAAAGCCATACGATATGGGACTTTAGAAAGTAGAAGGGGTCATTCCATTCTGCACTAGCCTTAAAAACACTTGCATCAAAAATCATAATTGCACCAAAGATAGCTATCAATATTGTGAAGATGAGTATTACTTTATCAGGTGAATATTTGGTACTTTTCTTTTTTGTTTTTTGTGGCTCTCTCGACATATGTTCCTTATTAATATACTATATATAGACATGAATATGAAGAATCTTTTATTAGTTGTTGGAGGCCCTGGTAGTAGTGGTGCTTCAACAATAGCAAAACACTTAGCTGAACATTTTAATCTTGAACGAGAATATTCTGGGGGAATTTTTAGAGAAGTTGTTGCAAGTCAAGGATATAAAACACTTGAGGATTTCTATATTCAGAATAAAGATAATAATGAGAAGTTTTTTGAGATAGATGAGAAGGTGGACTCTTTTATGCTTGAGAGAGCAAAAAAAGGGAATGTGCTTATAGATTCTAAGGCTTTTGCGGGATTGGCAACGATAAATAATATTTCGTGTACTGCAAAGATTTGGTTGGATTGTAATTTGCACACGAAAATAATGAGGTTTTTGGGAAAGCAAGGTGATTTGAGTTTTTTTAGGAAGATATTTTTGTATGTAAAGACAGCTTTTGATTTAGTAAGAAGAAAAAAGAAAGATGGGCAGAGGTTTAAGGAATTATATGGTATAGACTATTCAAGTCCAGATTTGTATAATGATATAATATTAGATACAACTAATCTTAATGTAAGAGAGACTGTTGATTTAATTTTAAAGAAATTAAGAGATGGAGGATTCATTACAGAATAATCCTAATACACAGACTGTATCTGAACCAGAGGAGAGTCCAACAATGCCTCTTGAATTTACTAAGGATTCTCCAAATGTTGTTGCGGAGGATTTGGATAGTATGTGGTTGAGATGGAAGTGTCTTGTATGTGGTTATCTTTACGAGGGAGCCACACCTCTTAAAGTTTGCCCGAAGTGTGGTAATAGTAATGTAGATAAATTTGATGATGTTGAATAATATGGAGAGAAAAAAGAAAATAACAGTAGGTTTAATTATCTCTGTGTGTCTTCTACTTTTGCTAGGAGGTATGTATTTATGTTCTAATAGGAAGAGTGAGAGTGAGGGTAATAACGAGAATAATAAAGAGCAAGGTGTGACAGTCATTTCAGATGCAGAGAAATTTTCTGAAGAATATCCTGAAGTTCCAAAGGAAAATGCTTTTGTATATAGAGATATTGGACAGATTGAAAAGATTCTTAAAAATGGTACAGGTATTGTATATTTAGGTTTCCCTGAGTGTCCATGGTGTCAGAGATATGTTTCTTATCTTCACGATGTAGCAACAGAGAAAGGCATAGAGAAGATCTATTACTTTAATGTCTTGCAGGATAGGAAGGATAATACTGAGGGCTATCAGAGAATTGTAGAATTATTGGGTGAAAACCTTGATTTTGATGATGAGGGTAATCATAGGATTTATGTTCCTGATGTGACCTTTGTGTATGAGGGAGAGATTGTTGCTCATGACAACGAGACTTCTATGTCTAGTGGTGATGTTGATGAGTATTGGACAGATGAAAAGGTTAAGGATTTGAAGGACAGACTAGGAAAATATATAGATGGTATGCTTACAGGTTCTTGTGAGAGTTGTGAATAAAAAAATAATGCAGGAAGAGGGAATTGAACCCTCACTCTATTTCTAGAACGGGATTTTAAGTCCCGCGCGTCTGCCGATTCCGCCATTCCTGCAAATAGATGTGTGTATTCTACCAAAAATTTTCAGAAAACATAAGGTGACGACGGGACTCGAACCCGTGGTAGTGGTTTTGCAGACCACGGCCTTAACCAGCTTGGCTACGTCACCCTAGAGAGATAGAATATCTTTGACAGTTATGATTTCTAAAATACTATCTGAATCTTTGTTTTTAATAGAGCTTCCGCTAATTATAGCGATTTTGTCCAATAATTCCAACTCCCCATTGCCATAAACTTTTTCTACTGCCAAATTAACATTGGTATCCCTATCTTCTGAAAGCTCTTTCAGATAAAAAGTTTTAACTCCACGATAGATAACATTGCTTCTGATAGTATCGATTGAAGAATTCACAACATATATAGGGACGTTTGGTCTATGTCTACTGACACTACCAATTACCCCCTGCTTGTTTGAAATTATTACAATTCCTTTAATACCCATTTCCTCTGTTAATTGACATACTGTCATTGCAATTCTATCTTCCTGATCCCCTGCTGAAGTCTTGGAGTTAACTGGTGAGAGCTTCATAATTCCCTCAGCCTTCATTGCAATTTTATTCATTGTCTCAACAGCTTCGACTGGATATTTCCCTGTAGATGTCTCTGCTGAGAGCATCAGACAGTCTGTTCCATCCATAACGGCATTTGCCACATCTGAAACCTCCGCCCTAGTAGGTCTTCTGTTCTCTCTCATAGATTCCAACATCTGTGTAGCTACAATTACAGGTTTCCCTGCTTCTCTGCAACGGAAGATTAGCTGTTTCTGGACTATTGGTACATCTTCTAAATCCATTTCTACTCCCATATCTCCTCTCGCAATCATTATGGCATCTGCCTCTTTAAGAATCTCATTAAAATTATTAACTCCCTGCCCATTCTCTATTTTAGCAATCACTTTTGTATTGTTATCCCCTATTAATTTCCTAACCGTAAGAATATCTTCCTTGCTCCTAACAAAAGATGCACTGACGAAATCGAAACCATTATTTGCAGCATAAACTATATCTTTTTTATCTTTCTCAGTTAATGTGGGAAATCTTAGATTTACAGAAGGAATATTAACAGTTTTATTTGGTTTTAATATACCACCCTGTGTTACATCACAGATTACATCTTTTCCTTTTATCTGCTTTACCACCAATTGAATGTTTCCATCATCTAGGAGAATCTTTGTTCCAATAACAACATCTTCATCAAGAGTAGGATATGTAACTTTAACAATATTGGGATTTGGGTTATCTATGGAAGTAAGAATGAGAGTCCCTTTTACTTCCATCTCTTTTGTTAAACCTCTAACTCGGGTCTTCGTTCCTTGGGTATCTAATATTATCCCAATTCTTGGTGAAATTTTTCTTAACTGTTTTGAAACCCTCTCCAACTCCGCTTCATCTGCGAAAGAAGCATTAATTCTCGCAAGTCTCATACCATTCTCGTACATCTCTTCGAGAGTTTTATCATCCCATGTCGAGGGACCAATTGTGGCAATTATTTTTGTTCTAGCGACATTATTCATTTAGGCAGTTTTCTAATATCTCCAGTATACAACATTGAAATAATTTTTGTAATCTTGTATTCTAAATTTAGTAAATTATTGTTTTCTGTAAATGAAAGAAGGAACAAAATTAATCTTAGTTGGAATGCTCGTTCTCTTTTTTGTCCTAAGTTTGTTTGGGGATGCATTTCAGTTACCAGATTCATTCTTGTATCTGTTTTTAACATTGTTAGCTGGTGGTATTGGATTGCTTGTGGCTTGCCCTATTCTTAATTTCCTTACGATAAAGTGCAATTTCATCACATTCCTTTTAATGGGGACATTGTTATTAACAGCGATTCTATATTTAATGAATCTTGTAATGACAGGTTTTGTTGTTAATGAATTTATGTTTCAGGGTTTGCAATTGGGGAGTTTACAGATTAATGAATTTAATGTCATTCCGATTGTTTCAATCGCTGTTGCCTCTCTTCTGACTTCCTTTGTTACTGCAATATATAAAGAGCTTGATAGGAAGTAATTTTTCTAAATTTAGTGTATAATTAAGGTATGGATGCAACAAAAATATTATCAATAGTACAAATAGTAGTTTGTGTACTACTTGTCGTGAGTGTACTTCTTCAGAACAGAGCTGAAGGCTTAGGCCAGATGTTTGGTGGTGGTGGAGAGATTTTCAGAACTAAAAGAGGCTTAGAAAAATTTTTATACTATCTAACAATCTTCTTAATCGCAGCTTTAGTAGTTTCCTCTATGGTTATTTTGAAACTTTCCTCTGAGTAGTTAAACTGCTGGAATTTTTATGAAAAAGAAGAAAAGTGTGCCAGTACCTGAAAATTCAATGAAGAGTGCTCTTGAGGATTTGAATGTAAGAGTTTCTACTGAGCCTTCTAAGAAGTTTAATCTTAGAGATGCTATTTGGAACTACCCTATTACTTTGTGTCAGTTGTATAAGAAATCTATCCCGTTTAGTTACATCATTATTTTCTCTTTAGTTGCATTTCTCCTCATTCTTTTCTTAAACTCCATCCCTCTCATTAATTGGGGAAAAGGTAGTTCTAATAAAGATACTTTTACAGAGGGCTTAGTCGGTTCTGTGAACTCTCTTAATCCTCTTTTTGTCACGAATAACTTTTCGGATAGAACGATACAGAATCTTGTTTTTCAGAAATTTGTGAATATAGATAAGGAGGGTAAGCCGCAGCCTGCTGTTGCGAAGAGTTGGAGTAGTAGTGAGAATGGTAAGGTTGTTGATTTTGAGATTAATACAGATTTGAAATGGAGCGATGGCACAGATTTGACAATGGATGATGTTATTTTTACATTTGAGAGTGCAATGAGTTTAGCAGAGGATACAGATTTTGACTCTGTTGGTGAAGCAATTGTTGGTGTAGAAATGGAGAGAGTTTCTGATACATCTTTAAGATTTAAGTTGAAAGAGAATAATCCTGTTTTCTTTAAAGCAATCTCCATTTTCGTTGTTCCTAAGTCGAAATTAGGGGAAGTTGAGGTTGGGAGAATGGTTTTTGATCAATTTTCAAAATATCCAATGGGAAGTGGGAAATTTTCAGTTGTGAAGCATGATGATTATGAGGTGGTTCTTAAAGATAATGTTCATGACATTTATGAACCAGCTATTAAGAATATTGTTTTTAAGATTTATCCTTCTGTTGAGGCAGAGCAGATGTCTTTTAGAGTTGGTAATTTGGATGCTGTGGGTGGTTGGGATAAGAAGCTTTTTGAGTATACAGAGGAGTATCAGAATTATAAGAGCAATAGTTTAATAGTTAGAGATCGTGAGAAGTTAATATTTCTTAATGTTAGGAAAGATTCGTTGAAGGATGTTAATATGCGAAAAGCTTTGAGCTTCTTGCTTAACAAGGAGGAAGTTTTGAAAGAGCTGGATGCAGGAGGAGAGATTTTGAATGGTCCTCTTCCTGGCACTTCTTGGGCATATAGCGATGATATTGAGAAGTATCCATATAGTAAGGAGAAAGCTGCGGAGTTATTAAAGAATTTGGGTTATACCTTTAATGAGGAGAGTGGGTATTATGAGACGGAGAATAAGGAGATTTTGAATTTTACATTAACATATTTGGATAATGATACGAATAACAGGATTGTAGATTTATTAGTGGACTTTTACAAAGATGAGGGTGTCTTCATTAAACCTGAGAATGTTGATTACAAGCAGGTTACAGAGGAGATTATTGCAACACGAAACTTTGAGATGTTGTTATATGAGGTGGAGACAACTATTGATCCAGATCAGTATAATTTGTGGCATTCATTGAAAGTTAATTTCCCTGATTTGAATCTGTCTGGTTATAGTTATGAGAGAATAGATATTTTGCTTGAAGAGGGTAGACAGACGGTTAACAGAGATACTAGAAAGCAGAAGTACCTGCTATTCCAGAGATATCTGACTGCTGGAGCTCCTGCTCTTTTCTTGTATAATCCGTCATTTGAGTATATTACTAAATCTAATTTGATTGGTGTGAATTTGGAATTGGTAAATAACTCTTATGAGAGATTTCATAATGTAGAAGAGTGGTATTGGGAGTAATGCCAAGGGGGGGACTTGAACCCCCACCCTATTGCTAGGACTACGTTCTGAACGTAGCGTGTCTGCCATTTCACCACCCTGGCAATTTCGAATATTAAGCAGTACTATTTCTTAGATTTGGGCTTGGAAGATAGGGAGACTTTAATCTCTTTCTCTTTTCCTTTGTCATCATCAGGATCATGTTTCTTATAATTCTTAAGGAAATCTATTTTCCCCATCACTTTCTCGCCCTCTTTTTTCTTCTCCTCAACTTCTGGCTTTTTTGAAACTGTTTTAATCTCAGTTATAACAATTGGTTCAGCTTCCACCTCTTCTTCACTCTGGTTATTCTTTACATCTGGAAGTTCCTCTATTACTTCTACTACCTCTTCCTCAACAAGTACACCTTTGTTAAGCAATTTGTCCCTTAAAGTCATGGGCTGGCCTACTTCAGTTGTAGGCTTTTCAAAACTCTTAGATGCTACTTCTACCTCTTTCTTCTCTTTATTCTTCTGTGACATACTAGAAATCATCAGTCCTGCAAATAATCCTAGAACAAGTGATGTTGCTAAAACTACAATTAAATCTGTATTTGAGGTAAACACCTCCTTAATGTTATCAGTAGAAATATCTTTGAATGCAAAATGAATCTTTTGTTTTGCTTCTTCTTCTACAATTGGCTTTTCTCCATTTGCTAAATCTAATGTCATTGATGCAGCGAGGTTACTTGCATATCCATATTTTCTAATAAAGGCGGTGAATGAGTACATTCCTGTTGGGACTGAATCTGTAATCTCTATCTTCCACTTTCCACTATCATCAACATCTGCTGTCTTTGTAATCATCTTTTGGTCTGAGCTAAGGAGAAGAATGATTTCTGAACCAGAGAGGGCAGAACCAGATAATGTAATTTTTGAATCTTCAATAACAGGAGTATTTAATATTGGTACTCTTGGAATTGCAGTAATTTCCTTCTCAATCGTTTGTGTAGCTCCATATTTATCTACAAACTTAAACTTCAAACTGTGGTTTCCTATGCTTAATGCAGGTAATGTGTATGGACTTGTTATTGCAACAAAACCTTTTTTGTCTATATCTAAATGTACTCCTTCTTTGTTTTCTGAGGGATCTACAAAGTTGATAACGAGGCTTGGGTTGTCGCTAATAGTTGGGAATTCAAGTTCGAGTTCGCTAATACTGGTAACATTCTTCTTCTCTTCTTCGGTTACTATCTCTTCCTTTGTTTCCACTTCACTTTCTGCTTCTTGTGCGAATGTATTTAATGGTGAAAATATTAAGAATGAAAGAAAAAAGGCGATTGTTGTTTTCTTTAAGAAATTCATTTTAGGCAGAATTTAATTTAAATTAATTTAGACTCTATCAATAAATAATATACCATCTAAATGATCTAATTCATGTTGAATGGTAATTGCATTTAATCCATTATACTTCTCTGTGTGCCATTGTCCATCTTTATCTTGGAACTTTATTTTTACTTTATTGTATCTTAATACTTTTTCCTCTCTGTTAGGAATACTTAAGCAGGATTCTTCCATCTTGCTTTTGACGAACCCTATTGGTTCTATTTCTGGATTGATAAATAACTTCCAGACATCTGTATCATAGTCTAGAATGTAGAAAAGTCTTTTAGCTATACCAACTTGTGGTGATGCAATTCCTCCTGCGGGTTCTTCACTCTTTTTTGCTGTGAGCAAGAGGTCTTCCAAGAAACTGTTGAATTCTTTGGTGCCGAACTCTTTCTCCTCTACAGGAACGCTCGGAGTTCTTAAAAACTTCTCGTCTTCTTTGCTATCAATTTTCAGTATTCTTAATGCTTTTGCCATAGAGAGAGTATACCATATTTTTTTTGTGAAGATTTTGTAATATCTTTTCATTAAAATTGTTAAATGGAGATTAAGGGGAACCAAAAATTTGAGAAGATTTTAGAAAGGTATACTCTGTTTGCTGTAAGAAAGTTTCTAATTTTTCTACTAATATTATCTTTTTTGAGCCTTCTACTTTCTTTTCTGGGCTATGGTATTCATTATTATTTTCTTTCTTGCCTACTCTTTCTTCTTTCTGTCATTATATTTTTCATAGCAAGGAAGAGAGGTAAAGTTCTGGGACTCTTGGTGGAAAATTTCTATATCTTAGTTATTTCATTATTAGTATTTCTTCTGATTTTTAATGATTTCATTTTCTTCATTAAGCCCATTTTATACACATACATCCTGTTTTTCTTGGTAGAGGAGATTAAAGAACTTCTCTTTTTTCAAAAATATAATTCACTCCTTCTGAAAAGAAAAAAGATGTACAAGATAGTGGCAAGTTATGAGAATTGTAATGCTCTTTTGGGCAAAGTTTCTCGGTATCTACTTCATGATATGGCAACTCCTGTGAGTGTTCTTTCATGTAGTTATGAGCTTTTAGAAAGAAAATATCTGAGTAAGATGGAGAGAGCAGATTTTAAGAGCAATCTTAAATATGCAATTGAACAGATAGATGCGATATTGCATAGTACTGACTTTTTAATGAAGAAGTCTCAACAGAGCACTCATTTTTCGATCAATGAGTCTGTTAGACAGGTAATTAATTTGCTAGGGAGTAGAATTAAAGAAGATAAAATTGTTGTTAAAGAAAGATTTGATATCAATGCTAAGATTTTTGGAGATAGGAATGTCTTTTTAAGAATCTTTCTAAATGTGTTTCTAAATTCAATTGAGGAGTTAGAACGAAGAGGCAAGGATTATAAAGAGATTTTTGTTGAAGTATTTGAAACTCCTAAGTATCTATGTGTAAGTGTTGCAGATAATGGTGACGGCTTAGATTCCAAATTGCAGGTGATGATGAATAATGGGAATTACATATTGTCTAGTAAGCATATGGAATTAGGAAGTGGTTTAATCTTCATTAAGTATTGTATGAAAGAAGTTTTCGATGGGAAAATCAGGATAAATTATAATGAGGAAGAAGGAATGAACTATTTCAGGTTATATTTCCCTAAATCATTTTGAAATTCGGTACCCTACTCCACTTACTGTCTCAATAATCTCCTCGATATTCTCATGATTCAACTTTCTCCTTATTCTACAAATTAGAGTATCAACACAATGCTCTGTTTTTTCATTAAAATTAAGAGTCAATTTTTTAAGCATTTTCTCTCTTGTACATGTTTGTCCATCCAACTCTGCTAAGTAAGTTAAGCAATGTCTCTCTTTTTTAGTTAGTGAAACTCGACAATCTTTTTTCAGCACAAGATCTTGCTCTTTATCTATAAGTATATCCTTAATTACATAAACACTCTTCTCATTTGGGGGAAGAAGATTGTTAATTTGTGCTTCTAGCAACTTGAAAGAAATTGGCTTTTTGTGAAAAAGCTTTGCACCTTTTTGGTAGATAATGATTTCTTCATTAATATCCTTGGCACTTGAAATTACAATTATTGGAAGTTCTGGAGAAAGTGTTCTTATCCTTTCAATTATTTCTAAGCCACTAATATCTGGGAGACCTATGTCAATAATTGCTAAGCAGATATTATTTTGTAGTAAAGCTTCGATGGCATCTTTACCGTTATATGTACAAACCGTATCATACCCTTGTTCTTTTAAAAGTTTTTCTAATATAAAAACAAGACTTTGGCTATCCTCTACAACGAGGATCTTTTCACTGTACATATAAGAATATACATCAATAATTCTTACAAAATTATCACAATTTTATTCCTCCTCATCACCTTTCTCATCGGAGTTTTCTTCCTCTTCGCCCTCCTTTCTAGGTAAGAGAATTGACAGCAGGAAGAGAATTAGAAGTGCAATTGGGAATATTAATATCACAACCAAGAAGTAATCCATTGGTTTTAATT
>CAZHSU010000004.1:0-12156 GCA_964535095.1 uncultured Candidatus Saccharibacteria bacterium
CCCATTTTCAAAATCCTCATTTGTTAATTTCACTTCAATATCTGGTGTAATTGAATGATCCTTATCTATATTCTTCCCATCTGGAAGCAACCATTTTAAAACTGTAAGGTGAAGACTGGAGCCATCACTAATCTCAAAAATTCTCTGTGCCGTACCTTTTCCAAAAGACTTAGCACCTATTACCGTTGCTTTCTTTCCCTGTTGCAATGCACCTGCAAGAATTTCAGAAGCAGAAGCACTGCCATTATCTATAAGGATAATAGTTTTCTTGTCTAAGAGATTACCTCCCTTTTTAGACATGAATTTTTCAATCTCTCCCTTAGCATCTACCTGTTGAGAGATTACAAACCCATCATCTAAGAAATCATCTCCTGCATATATTGCAGCATCAAAGAAACCACCCGGATTCCCTCTCAAATCTAAGATAACTTTTTTCACATTAGCATTATTTATTTTCTCAACAGTCATATCCCATTCTTTCTGCCATTTTTGCAATGATTCTTCTGTAAATCTACTAACTTTGAAGAGTGCAATATCTTTATTATCCCCTACAAACTCAAGAGTCATGCTGGGAACTACAATCTGTTGCCTTTTTATCTTAATCTCAACTGCCTCCCTATCTCCCTGATGCAAAACTGTTAATTTCACTTCACTTCCTGCTTCTCCTCGGACTTTAGCAACTACATCATAAACAGAGTCTGAGGAAGCGACAGTATATTCATCTATTTTCAAAATAATATCCCCAGGTCTAATACCAGCAGCTTTTGCAGGTGAACCCTCAATTGGTGTAACTACAATAACCTGCTTATCTCGATACCCTAACTCTGCACCAATACCCTGGAAAGATTTCCCTTGGCTTGCTTCTTCAAATTCTTTAGTTTCTTTTGGATCCAAGAATGCCGTGCCAACATCATCAAGAGCATCAATCATTCCTTTAGTAGCTCCGTATATCATCTCTTTCTCATCAAGATTTTCTGCATTAACATATTGCTGTTTCGTTAGATTCCAAACCTGCCAAAAAGTATCCATATCTGCATCTTTAGAATTCCTAATTCCTGAGAAGATATTGCTTGCATCTCTCTCACTAACATTTCTTCCGACAAATATTCCTAATGCAAAAATTACTACCAAAAGGAGTGCGGTTCCAAAGAAATTTGAGTATTTTTTCTGGTTTGTGTCCATATTATCTTCATCAAAAAATTTATATCGTCAAGTATTTATTATACCCTAAAGAGAGACAAATTCTACACTGCCAATTTCAATCAAGCCCTTCGCCCCATTCTCCCATTCTACCGAAATATATGCCCTATCCTCCTCTATTCCAGAAACTTTTCCTAACATAGAATAATTGGCAGGTGAAAGAGACCTGATAGTACTCCCAACCGCATTCTGCACAAAGCTAGAATCTTTCTTTTCTGCTTTTTCTTTTCTATCCGAAAGAAAAAATATCTGGCTTTCATCTAAATCTATGGAACATAAATCGCCATTTCTTGCGGAGAGGAGGGACATAATACTATTGCTGCAAGATATCTCACCAAAGCCGCCAAGTAAACCGATAGGTAATGTCTGTTTTCTAAAATCTGGGTATTCCATTGAATATGCAAGGACAAAAGATGCTCCTCTTTCAAAGAGATCCTGCAAAAGAGATGTGTGTAGATATTTTCCTGCGAAAACAATTTTGTTTGCATAGTCTGTGTTATCATCAGCTTTTAGTTGTAAGCTATTTCCATCTCCAACTACCACAAATTCCCCTATTATCTTTTCTGGCTCTCCTTTCTGATACATTTTTGAAAGGATTTTAATATCCATTGCAGAAGCAGAGGATTCAAAAACTATTCCATCTACCAAATTCACATCTATGACTTTGCCTGTAAATGTGCTTTTGGAAACAGATTCTGCCTCTTCACCTAGGATATCTAAATACCCACTTCCAATCCTTTCTAAATCCACTACTCCTTCAACTGGTGCGACTAACTTCGCTACCGTTAATCCCCCCTGATTCGGTTTTTCTACTAGGACATCTCCTTCATTTACAAATTCCCCATCTATACAAGTGAGATATTCTGGAATTTCTTTAATGCTCATTTCTAACTGATTAGGAACAAAAAGAGAATATGCTTTTGAATTACTTCTTCTCTCTACTAAATCATCGCCGGGCTTGACCGTCTCCCCTACTTTCACCATTACTTTATCCCTAACCCCATATGGGATTTTGAATATGTATGAGTCATATTTTGTAATTAATTCATGCCTAATTATCATTTATCCAAGATTGTAATTTTATTTTATTTGCATATGCATCTGGTCCATATATTATTGGCCTTATTCTGCAATCAAAGAGGAGAGCCTCAACCTCATTAACTCCGGGTATAGAGACAAGATTAATCTCTGTCTCCCCAAGAGGTTGTTGTTTTGCACCATTCTTGAATGATCCGTTTATCACTAATTTATCCCTATGCTTTGGCAATTCTTTGTATGTATATTGCGAAGAAAGAGCATAGAAGTCCTCTTTGGGAATGGTTACGGATTCAACAGTTCCACTTAGTACAATTTTTTCTCCCTGCTTTGTTTTTACATATGGCATATATACCTTTGTCATTGGGGGAAGAACTGTCTTTCTTGTGAGAATAATGTCCGTACTATTTACCCCACTGATAAAGGATTTACCATAAGCAAGTAATCTAGAGTCCGAGTCAAAGTAGCAGTCAAAGTTTCCACCTAATTCTAGACCGTCAATGAGTGTTAGAAGAGTTTTTGATTTCCCCAGAATCCTTGGAATGCTACCGGAGACTATCATTACACTATTTGTATATTCTTTTCCAAAAGTTTCAATTTTTTTCTTGTTATCTCTGTATATCGAGAAATTTTGTATTGTGGCATATCCCCTTATGACATCAAGAAGTTGTGGGTCCATTATGCTTAGTGGTTTGTCCAATACAAAGTTGCCCCACATATTTACTAGATTTTTTTCAGAAATCTCAGCTGAAAGGAAAGCTCTGAATCTTTGGTCTTTTAGAGAATCTATGAGGGAGATATCATCTTTCCATGACATTTTAGACTTTGTGTAGAGTTTTTGATCAAGGGGTCTTTCTTTATCATACTGTCTACTTACTCTGAAAATTGAGAAGTCGTAGGTGTCCATATCCACATACATCATGTCATCACAACCCATACGATCACAGAGTCCATCTAGTATTGAGTACATGTAGTTGTCATCTATGACTCTTAAGGAGATATCTGAGGAGAAATCTCTGACGGAATCAAAAACTTTGGTGAAGAACTGCTGGTTATCATCAATCTGTACTCTAACTCCTGAGATTCCATCTCCTTCTTGGGTAAAATTCCTGAAAGTGAAGATGCTTCCTTTATCTCTGTCTACAATATCCCAATTGAAGACTTTTTCGAGGTTGTCGAAATAGTCGAACCAGAATTCTTTGGTAAAGACATTGTCGTCAAGTAGAAATCGCAGAGCATTTAAATCTGTGTAGTCAGAAAGGATATATTCTCTTCCCGCATTTAAATCTGAGTATGCTAGATATACCCATATACCATTGTTCTTAACAAGAATATCTAAATATGCATTTTTATCTAAAATGGACAGCTTTGGCATTACTACATATTACCTAAAATCATCTAAATTTACCATACCAACCTGGTTGGCGAGTTTACCCTTTCCCTCTCGAGGTTATCATTCATTTTTCATCGAATTTTAATATTGTTATAGGTAGAGGATTTAACTCCCTCAAATGTCATTCTACAGAGAAAGAAACAAATTTATTATTAAATCCGCCTCTTCTAGAGATACAAAATAAAAGGAAAGAGGCCTGTAATAATGTTAAAATTCGATGAAAAACAGCCACCAACCCTTTCTAGATAGGCATATTCTCGCCAACCAGGTTGGTTCTTTCCCTCCCCTTCTCATACACAAAAAAAGGGACCTTTCGGTCCCCTTTCCCAATTCTCTATTATTTTAAGAAACTATTCGTTAGATGCATATGGAAGCAAGCCCATGAATCTTGCTCTTTTCACAGCACTTTCCAACTGATTCTGATGCTTATGGCACAAACCAGATTTCTCTCTTGAAATAATCTTACCTCTAACAGAAGTAAACTTCTTCAATTGATACACATCCTTGTATGTAACCTCTTTCACACCAGCCTCACACAAAGGACACTTAAGGTTCTGAACAATCTTTCTTCTCCTTCTCTGCTTCTTCTTTGCTGAGCCATAACCCTCTTCCTCTGTGATATTCCTATCATCATAGACATCCTTAAGAGAAACATTCTCTGTTACCTCTTCTGTTGTTGTTTTAATTGCTTCCTCTGACATTCCTATAAATATTTCTTAAATTAAAAAGGCAAATCTTCCTCTAAAGGATCCTGATCCTCCTCAACTGGAGCTTCCTCAAGCTCTACAGGTTCCTCAGATTTGCTAGGTTTCTTCTCACTCTTAGCTGGTGCCTCTGCTCCATCACTACCTGCACCCTGCTTTCCCTTGCCATCCAAGAGAATCATATCATCAACTCTAATCTCGGTCTTGTATCTAGTTGTACCATCTTCTGCTTCCCATGATCTGGTATTCAAAGAGCCCTCTACATACACCTTCATTCCCTTAGCTAACAACTGCTGACAAATCTCAGCCATTTTGTTCCATGCAACTAAATTATGGAACTCTGCTATTTCCTTTGTCTCACCTTCTGTATCCTTCCATGACTTGTTAGTCGCCATTCCGAAAGTCACCACAGGTGTTCCTGAACTTGTGTATCTCATCTCAGGATCTCTTGTAAGATTTCCTATGAGCATCACTTTATTTAAAGATCTTGCTGCCATTTGTTTAAAAATAATAATTTAACTTACCTACTACTATACCCTACAAATATGAAATCTAGATTAAATCTCCAATTCTTTCTTTTTAATCCCTTTCCCTATCTTACTGGTATCTTCCATCTGCACCACCATAAATCTTAGTACTTCTGGTTTTAATTCGAACTGCCTCTTTATCTCTATAATGTTCTCTGGATACTCGGTGAAGCTATATACAATATAGTATGCTTCATTGTGTCCTTTGATATCATATGCAAGGTATCTCTTTCCCCACACATCGACATCTAAGACATCACCACCAGATTCTTTCACAGCATCAACAAACTGCTTGTGTAACTGCTTTCTTAAGTCATCTGGTAACAAAGGCTTAAGAGCAACCATCATTTCGTAATTCTTCAACTTCTTAACTGCCATTTATATATACATTAAATTAACACAGAAGGATTCTAACAGAAAAAACGAACTAAGACAATACACTAGACCTGGTCTGTAAGATTATCCTTAGAAATCGCACATTTTTCCAGAGTTTTAATCGGATTTTAACATTATTATAGGGAATCGAAACCTACTTATTCGCCAACACAACCATATAATCTCCATCTTCAATAACATGATCCCGCCCAACATTTCTCACAAGTCCTTTCTCCTTACTCTCTGTCCACCCACCAGCATCAAGCATATCATCAACATTCACAATATCTGCTGAAACAAACCCTGTCTCCAAATCTGTATGAATCACCCCAGCAGCTTCCCTCACACTTGCACCACATTGAATACACCAAGCATTACACTCCTTCTGTGAACCAGTATAAAAAGTAAGCAAATTCAAAGTCCTATATGCCCCATCAATCACATCCCCAACAAGACTCGGCTTAAAATCCAACATCTCACAATACTCCTCAATCTCCTCATCAGACATATTAACCATCTCCCCAACAAACTTCACATCAACAATCACAACAATATCCCCACTCTTCTCCTCCAACTCCTTCTTCCACTCCTCCACTCTCTCCCTAGAAATCCCCTCCTTATAATTAAGAATAAACATCCTCCTCTTATTCGTAAGAAGAAACAACTCATAAATACTCTCCTGCTCCTCATCACTAAGCTTCATGTCAATAACGGGAATACCTAAATCAAGATTCTTCATAACTTTCTCCAAAACCTCATACTCCCTTATTCCCTTCTCATCACCACCCCTCTTCATCTTCTCTACCGCATGCAACCTTCTCTGCACACTATCAATATCCTTCAAAATTAATTCCGACTGCACAATCTCAAAATCTTCAATGGGATCAATCCTCTCATATACATGCACAATATTTTCACTCTCAAAAGCTCTCAAAACATACATAATTACATCAACCTCTCTAATATGTGAAAGAAACTGGTTACCCAAACCCTCACCCTTAGAAGCCCCCTTCACAAGTCCCGCAATATCTACAAAAGTCATAGCAGAAGCAACAACCTTCTCCGCTTTAAAAAACTCAGACATCTTTTCCAATCTAGCATCAGGAATCTCTACAACACCAACATTCTTATCTATCGTACAAAAAGGAAAATTCTCCGCAGGAACAGCTAACTTTGTAAGAGCATTAAAAATTGTAGATTTCCCAACATTTGGAAGCCCTACAACCCCTAACGACAATGAATGTGATCTTTTAATTGACATAACTGCCTATTATATATCAAAACATGATATTATGATAATCATGAATCGGAAAAAAATACTAACAGCTCTTCTTCTCGCCACCATCACCACCTCTCTACTCACGACAACTATCCATGCACAGGAGAAAACAGACTTCCTAATAGATACTAATACATCCATTACATACAAAACAGGAGAAGATATAGCAACTGTAAAAAACGAATATATAAGGACAGTAAAAAATGCAAACTACTATCTAGCAAAAGATGGAGAGAAAGTCTTCCATATCCCAGATACAAATAGTAAAGCAGAAGAAGTTAAAAAAGAGAGAGAATTCAAATTGGAATCTCTCACAGTTACAGATTCAAAAGGAATAGGTATGCAATACGAAGTGGAAGAATCTGAGATAGGTGGAGGCATTCTCATCCATATCCCATACAACAGAGCTACCACAGCACAGATGCCATACACCATCATTATGACATACAAAACTCATGACAATATAATCCGAAACGGAGGACTTACAACAATAATGGCATCCGCTCTCCCAAAAGACACCGTATTCCAAAAATCAGATGGGAAGAATGAAACAACTACACAATTTAACTACAATCTCTCAATTGTTGTAGACAAAGATATTCAACCATTAGCAAGAGCTTTCCCAACATTCACGACTGAAGAGAGGGGCGACAACACTCTATATAAATTCCCTCAAGAAAGCAGAAGAGGAAATCCCCCAACCCTAGAATTTGGAACAGATGTAAAATACAAATTTGAATTAGAATACAAAACTCCAAAAACTGACCATGCAATTCCAGAACAGTACTCTAATCTCTTCAAAGCAATCTCTACAAATATATACCAAATTTCCCTCCCAAGAGAATCGGAGGAAACAAAGCAGAGAGTATTAATTCAGAATATTTATCCCCTCCCAACAAATATACATAGAGACAACCAAGGGAATGTAATTGCAACTTTTGAACTAGGTGCGAACAGAGAGGATACAATCAGGATTTCTGGGTATGTGAGTTCTTCTAGAGGAGAATATTCCTCTGAGATAAATAATAGTCTTAATATTCCTTTTGCAGATTATATTAAAAAAATAGATGAAGATAGAGGGAATTTAGAATATCTTAAAGCAACTAAGTTTTGGGAGGTAAAAAGCCCGTATATACAGAACACTGCAAAAGATATTCTTGCAGGAAAGGATACTCTTCTGGAAGTTATCGATGCTGACTATCAATTTGTAAATGATGTTTTGGAATATGATGAGAGTAAAGCAAATTCAAACAATGAAAGAATTGGAGCTGTAAATGCTCTTACAGGAGGAGCATCTGTCTGTATGGAGTATGCGGACTCTATGATTGCTCTTCTTAGGGCACAAGGGATACCTGCAAGAGCAGCATTAGGATATACCAATATAACTGAGGAGCAGACAGAGCTGGTCAGACATGAATGGGTACAAGTATGGGTTCCAGAATATGGGTGGATTGGCATTGATCCAACATATGAGAGTAGTAACAGGAAAATTGGGCAGTTAATAGATAGGGTTCTTTGGGAGACATTTAATGAAGACTCTCTTTCGAATATTAGTATCTTCTCCGCAGATAGCTTAGACCACTTCAATGAGTCCGATTACAAAATTAACATATATTCTGTTAATGAGATTCCTGCACACAACTTAATGACATATGAAGAGATTCTTCCTGAACAAAATATTGATGAACAACCACAGTATTCTGCAGAGAATTGGCTAAACACTCTCTTCAAAACAACCGTACTAGGAAGAGCAATATTAGTAACTTTGCCTGTCGTAATACTGATAATAGTTGTAACTATCACCATTGCAATTATAAAAGCCCTGATTAAGAGAAACCGTACTAGAAAACAGAGACTATCTAAATCTGTATAGTTTGTTGATATCAAACATACTCCTACCTCCTGCTAATCTACCTTCTGTTGTTGCATAGATAGTAAGTAGCTTATCCCCTTTCTTTACCTCTTCACCCGGCATCTTATGTACATAAATCCCAGCTTCTTTAATCTTAGGATTTCCTAATGCCCTAGCAATACTTACCAACTGTGTGTTATCCATACTCTCCACAATGCCACTTCTGTTTGAAAGTAAATCCTCTGAGAATTCCGCACTCTTGATATCCGAAGATTTAACCTCTACCGTAGCACCTTGTGCAAAAGCTATCTCCCAGAATTTTCGCAAAGCATCTCCACTATCTAGTATCTTTTGTGCAAATTTCTTACCCTCCCCGACTTGCACCACTTCTGTATCCTCAAACAATCTGGCTGCCATCTCGATGACTATCTCTTCAATCTCCGAACAGCTACCATTCTCTCTCTCCAAGATCTTGAGCACTTCCTTCATCTCATACACAGGTCCAATACTCCTACCATCTGGTCCCTTCACCAATCTAGTTATCGTTTCACACTTAATGCCAAATTTCCCAAAGAGTTTCTTGAATTCCCTATCCAACATCCTCACATCCTCTGGACTTTCTACCTTTGAACCATTGCCATATGGCAAATCTATAAGGATATGTGTGATATCCATAGAGATTTTCTTAGCAACAATACTCACCAAAACTTTCTGGAACTCCTGAATTCTCAATGATCTCTCAACATTAATAATGACATCATCTGCGGGAGAGAGTTTTAAAGAACCTCCCCAGAACATACAGCCTCCTGTTTTACGGACGACATCCATCACCTCCTCTTCTGAAAGAGCAACAGGCATAACAACCTCAAGAATATCTGTCGTACCTGCAGGTGATGTGATTGCCCTTGTAGATGTATTTGGTACAACAAGACCACCTGATACAAGGATTGGGATGAGGACAGGAGTAATAGCCTTACCTGCAACTCCTCCGATTGAATGCTTATCCGCAACTATTGTATTCCCATTCCTAACATTTCTGAAAGACATCTTATCACCAGACTCTGCCATTCCTTTTGTCATCCAATATATCTCCTCATCATTAAAACCCGGATTAAAGAAAGTTGAAACAAAAAATGCAATCTCTGTTTCTTTCAATTTCCTAGATCCAACATCTTTCATAATATCCGCTAAATCTTCTTGCGAAAGAGGTTGCCCCAATAATTTCCTACTAATCGCATCTAAAGACTTACTTGGTTGTGGAATATCTACAAAAATAGAGGAACCTTCCTCTATCCTATATTGCTCCCAAATCTCTTCAAAAAGGCCTATATGCCCTTCTGCTACTTGCGTTTCTGTTTCCATAATATCTGCATAGAGTTCCACCTCACCGAAACCAACCATTAAACTCTCACCCTCTTTGACTCCTAGTCTCTCAGCATCTTTCCTATTAAGGATAATATTAAAATCATTATCCTCACCTAAGTCTAGATTTGTAGCTCTTAAATACATTGACATAACTATTTTGTATATTTAATTTATATCTCCTATTTTTCCAATACCCAAGGGTAATGTTCCTTAGTTACTTTCCCAATATTCTCTGGGAGAATCACCCCAAATTCTGTAATGTATCCGGCTATCAATACACTATCTACAATTTCAAAAGCAGGATTATATAGATGTAAACCCTTAGGGGCTTCTTCCCACAACTCCTTGGTTTCCCTAACTTCAATATGAACTGTTTCCATGAAAGAATCTGGATCTATTTTCAAAAGTGGTGTAACAACATAGAGTGGCTTTCCAGCATAATATGCAGCCATAGCAATTCCCCAGCTTCCTATTTTATTTATAGTATGCCCCTCTGCTGTAATTTGATCACAACCAATAAATACAGTTTCTATTGGAACACTTCCCCTACCAATTACAAACCCTTCAGCGGCACTATCTCCAATCAAAGTTGTTTTAACACCTGCTTCTAGCAAACTCTTGGCTGTCTTTCTACCTTGGAATCTAGGCCTTGTCTCGGTGCATACTGCTTCAAAATTGTGATCTCCTCTGGAGATCCCTTTGATTAATGAAACTGCGGTAGATGAATGGCAATGTGTGAGAACTTTATCAAAATTTGTCATGTTCGAAGTATTCTTCTTTAACAATTCGGACTTACTTTTCTCAATGATTGCTAAATATTCATCACAAAGTCTGACAAATTCCTGTTTCATGATACCTAGCTCTGGTAATTCAGAAAATTTCTGTCCGAAAAAATGCCTTACATATGTTACACCGTTTCTTGCTAGTGGCTCATTAGCTCTTGCATGTGCAAGGGCATTTCCTATTTCATTAAACTCTTTCATGAACTCCTCTTTGTTGTCCATTTGGGCAAGTTCAAGATAAATCTTCAATCCCTCGAATGTTGCAATGGCGATATTCGTTGCCCCTTGGATGTTCAACTTTTGTATATCATCATATATTTTCTGTATTTCTGGATACTTTTCCATTTGCAATTATTCTAAAGTTACAGTTTCCTGATATTCAGGGATATATACATTACTATTAATCTCTTTCTTTAAATCCTCAGCAAACGCTGCAATGATATCTTCATCTCCATGAACAAGGAATGTCTGTCTTGGAGTATTTCCAAACCCTCTCAACCAATATCTCAAATCTCTTTGGTCACCATGTCCAGAGAATCCTCCGAGGGTATGTACCTGTGCTCTATTCTGGAATGTCTGTCCCATTATTTTGAGCTCTGGCTCCCTATCTACAATTCTCCTACCTAATGTCCCTTTTACTTGGTAACCTACAAAGACAACATGTGTTGTTGGATTTTCTATATTGTTTCTGAGATGATGAAGAATTCTTCCTCCTGTACACATTCCACTTCCTGCAATAATGACAATACCTTTTTTGGAGATGAGTCTTTTGGATTCATCTGTGCTTTCAATTTTTTGAAGGCCTTTGAAATCAAAAGGATCATCACCTTTCTCTATTAACCTCTTTGCATCAGTATCATAGAAATCTGGGTATCTTCGGAAAACATCTGTTGCTTTAGAAGCCATTGGACTATCTAGATATATGGGGAGATTTTCAAGTAATCTATTCTCTACAAATAGATTTATTTCATAAAGTAGCTCCTGTGTTCTTTCAATTGCAAATGATGGGATTAAGACATTGCCTCCCTCTCTCTGTGCAGCCTGAAGGATTGCTAGGAGCTCTAGAACTGTCTCATTCCTATCCTTGTGTAGTCTATTACCATATGTGGACTCACAGATGACATAGTCTGCATCACGAATCATGTCTGGATCTTTTACAATCCTTGCGCCTGGTTGTCCTAAGTCTCCTGAAAAGACAATTTTCCTTAGTCTTCCTGCTTCATTTTTTAACCATAGTTCAAATATGCTAGAGCCAAGTATGTGTCCTGCATCTCGCATTCTAAATTCTAGGTTTTCTTGAAGATTTACGGATGTGCCATATGGGTAGACTTCAAAATATTTCATCATTTCCTCTACATCCTCTACTGTGAAAAGAGGTTTTGGTTCAGGAGTTTCATTCTCTCCCTTTTTTGCTTTCGCTGCCCATCTTTCTGCTTCTTCAGCTTGAAGGTTTGCAGAGTCTAGAAGGATAATCTTTGCTAGGTCTCTTGTTGGTTGAGTTGAAATTATTCTTCCTCGGAATCCCTGTTTTACCAACATTGGTAATCTTCCTGTGTGATCAAAGTGTGCATGTGTCAAAAAGACATATTTTAAATCTGCTGGATTGAAAGGAAAGACATCGTAGTTCATGTTTTCAAGTTCAGG
>CAZHSU010000004.1:12256-14067 GCA_964535095.1 uncultured Candidatus Saccharibacteria bacterium
CAAGGCACTACCACAACCTGTGTAAACCTCTCCCCATCCTCAAGCACAATATCCTCATCAGAGACATTCACAACCTGTGCCATCATCTCCCCTCTATAATCACTATCTATCACCCCTACTGAATTTTTCAACATAAGACCCCTCTTCCCAAAAGATGATCTAATAAAAAATAATCCAACATACCCTGTTGGAATTTCCATATACACACCCGTATGCACCTGCATACTCTCACCTGGTTTAATTACAATCTTCCCATCTGCCTTCACCTTCAAATCTGCTCCTGCAGAGAAGTCAGTTTTCACTTCTGGCATATACTTAGGGTCATCTACTTTAATTCGCATTCTGTTTTTTACTTAATTTAATTGCTCCTCAACTTTTTTATTATTCTGGCTGATAACCCAATAGCTTTTCTGCTTTTGAGATATCAACTCCATCGACTTTGTCAGTAATTGTAAAAGCCTCATACCACATTTTATCTTGGTTTTCGATGGCTTTTTTAATAGCTTGGACTGCATTCTCAACTTTCAATGTTACTCCATTAAGATTCCACCTAGCTCCAGTTTTATCACCAATCGGTCCAAATCTTAAAATGATCACTGAAAACTTTTTTCTTAAACCATAATTAGCCAAAATTTGCTCAGCGATTACTTTACTAGTCGAATAAGCCAAATCACAATCACGACAATTCACGTCATCTGCTTTCACATTCTGAGTCACTACTAAATTAGGCTCTCTAATTGGTTTTTGATAAGGGATACCAACTTCCACTCCATAATATCCAGTAGAGCTGGCGTAAATAAGTTTTTTAACTCCAGTTTCAAGACAGCCTTTAGCTACATTTAATGTTCCAATATCATTTAATTGAAAATAATCTTCAAATTTTTTATTTTCATTTGGTCCCTTAATAGCGGCCAAATGAACCACCACATCACAACCTTTTATGGAATTTTTTAATTGTTCAAAATCAAGAATGTTTTGACCCTTTTCTAGGTCAAAAGTCACTATTTCATTTTCCTTAGAAATTTCTTCAATTAATTTGGTTCCGATAAAACCATTTGATCCAGTAATAAGGATTTTCATATCCCTTTTTTACCCAATTTAACTGCTATCTCTCCTAACTTCTCTTCTGTATTCAAAAGAGGATCTTCAATTACTGCATCTAGAAGTTCCCTCAAGACCAATCCCATCTTAGGTCCTTTCTCAATTCCCAACTTCTCCAACTGCTCACCATTAATTTTCAAATCTGAAATTTTCAAAGCCATATCCTGCTCCCTTAAATGTGAGATTCTCTTCTGCAAAAGGGTAATTTCCTCAGGCTTAAACATTGTTAAAGGATTGCCTTGGGCATCAGCCAACCTCAATCTAAATAAGTCATCAATATTCTCCTCTCCTACTCTTTGGATAAATCTCCTCACCGCAGAATCCGACCACTGATGTTGCTCTATATTTTTCTTCTCCTCCTCGGACATCTCCTCCTTGATATGTGGGTAGTAGAACATATGATTCTCCACAAGTCTCTTTGTCCTTACTATCTCGCTATTTGGAAACTTCATCCTCCTCATTATCTTCTCTGCCATATCTGCCCCCATTCTGTCATGTCCATAGAAATGTCCATTCCCCATATCTGTTCTTGGCTTAGCAATATCATGGAACAGAGCCGCTAATTTTACAGAATCATGAGCAGAATCTACTGTCTTCAAGGTATGTGTATACACATCATTTGCATGGAAAAGTTTCTGCTCCACACCAACACCCTCCAAAAGCTCTGGCATGAAAATCTGAAGCAATCCAACCTCTCGCATAATTTCAAT
>CAZHSU010000004.1:14167-18491 GCA_964535095.1 uncultured Candidatus Saccharibacteria bacterium
CCCAAATCCTTATCTATATCATCAACAAACTTCACACTACTTGGCCATCTCCCATCCACATACTCCGCCTCACTCCTAAAAGTCGTAACCTCAACCTCGTGTGTCTCCCCAAACTCATCTTGCACAAGTGCAATCACAGTTCCAAACTTAGCTCCAGTAGACACAGATTTTGGGAATATATTCAACATCTCATCAGGCAGAGCATTTGTAGCCAAGTCATAATCGTGAGGAGTTTTTTTCAAAACAATATCCCTCACCGCTCCACCTACAAGATATGCCTCATACCCTTCTTTGAGAAGAATTCTTCCAACTTTTTGTACATATTTTGGTAAAAATATTTCTTTTTTCATGTTTCTTCCTAATTACAGAATACCAAAGAAGAACATCTACAACAAGAAGCATCAATGCACCTAGAAGTACATATCCATTATCTGCTCCTGTTTTTGGCAACATCAACTTACTTGAAGATTTGCCTAAAACATCTCCACTTTCCGTAGAATTATTCTCTTCTGTACTCTCCTCACTCCCAGAATTTTCCTGAGGCAGTTTCTCTTCCTCTGGCTGAGTAGGATTATTAGGTTCCTCCACTACCCCCTCAGGCTCTGTGAAAGTTACAACCTTAGTATATGGAATTCTTAATATGCAAAAGCTTGGATTCGCAGGGCCCATCATCATTCCTGAGACCCACTCCATATTCTCTCTTCTGGAAAAAACAGAAACAGAGCCAACATCATAGCCAGAGGAAAAACTCGACCCATTCACTGCACATTTTGCACATATATTCTCATTCCTAATTCGGAAAGAACTAATATCTTCCTCCTGCTTATTTTCTAAAAAATATCTAACAACATATTCTCTTTTGGGTGCAATAGAAAATATCTCCTCAAATTCCCCATGGGTAAAAACAAGGCTATCCAACATCTCTATACTCCTATTCCTCACAGTCACGGCGATATCTAATCCCCCATCTCTCTCCTGAACCTCTACACCCCCAATCTCTATTGGATCCTTTATTTTGACACTCTCTATTATTTCAACACCCTCAACTCCATTTTCTACAACACCTACACCAAAGTATGAGTAAAGGACTCCTTTTCTCTCCCTCATTAATCCCGCATGCAGAAATTGAAGAGGAAAAATATACTCCTGTCCCTTCTCCAATTCCGCAAAATCTTCAAACCATTCTCTATTCTGGATAAAGGTTGTAGAGTATGAAATCGCAATCTCTGGAATATTTACATAGTGTCCTGCATTGTTTTTGTAATGGTACAAGATATCTACTGTCCCCCCTGGTGGAGAGTATGCAAAAGCTCCAGGAACCCAACCATTTAAGTGTCTACCTGTATCACTTATGTAAGATTCAAATCTCCTTGCCAAACCTTCTTGTGTAGACTCTCCTTGTAAATCATAAACGGAATACTCTATCCCCTCTTGAGGTAATTTCTCCATATTAATCCCATATGAAATTGCACTAACAAAACCATTATCTACCCCATCCAGAGTATTTTTAAACTCGTCCGCATAGGCAGGAGTAAGAAAAAAGAACAAGAAAAATAAAGGAAGTATTCTCTTCATATACATACAGTATTAATTTAACTATATGAATATTGTAGAGGACAAAAATGAAATCTAGATTAACTGTCTTTTGGAAGCTCTTCCTTCCTCACTTTCTCAGTGATATAAAAATTCCTCTTAAACTTTCCCTTTCCTAACATCATTTCTGTAATTGCTTGAACATGAGGAATGAAGTTAAATGTTAGCATATTAATAACAAGCAGGTATGTCTCTAACATATCTAGAATATTTCTCCACCATGGCCAACCCTTAGGAATTGGAGAAATCTTTCTTCGTAGGATAACAAGCCAAATATTTGAAATCATTGCAAATGTAAGTACGACAGCAATAACCCTCGGAAGATTATATGCAAAAGCTGTATATTTATATGCAGGATCCAAAGCTGTAACAATCATTGAACCAAAAGACATAACAATGACGACAGAGAGCATCCACATCTGTTCAACGATACTTCTAAGCATCTGTGTTTTTTTGAAAATGGAAATACCACTTCCTTTCCTGAAAATAACGGACATCGTAATTGGAAATGGGATTTTCCCCCAACCCCATCTATACTGCTGTTTATAGAAAGCTGTATGTGTACTTATATAATCCCTGTTCTCAACCGCATCATTATGCACAGGAACATAAACCTCCTGTCCCCTAAAATCCCCCTTTGTTCTTACCAAACTGTTCCAATAGAAAGCCGTGTCATCATTTGGGATATCCGGATCCCAGAACTCTAATTCCTTCAATGTTTGTAGATTAACAATGTATGAAGAAAATGTATCTCGTGTATAAAATTCCTCTTTACTAAAAACAGACTTAGTAGATCTCTCCAAAACCCAAGAATACAGGACAGCCAAAGTTAAAGTATTTGAGAATGAACGAATTAGTGCAGGCACACTCCATATATTATTATTGAATGTATGAACCGCAGAAGTGAAGAATGTATGTTCTGGTTTTTCTACTGTCAGATATTTATATGCAACAGCAGAAAGATATTTACTATGTGGTCTTAGATCTGAATCACAAGTAATTACAAGATAATTTTTTAAATCTTTCCCCTCTTTTTCAAGTTCCTTGACATATTGCCTTATGGCATAGTTAATATTTCCACCTTTGACTCCGCTAATCTCACCTGGAAGACCAAATGGATGGATATAATACTGCATGCTTCCAAACTCCTTCCCATACTTCTCCTTCAACTTCTTGAAGTTTTCAATCTGCATCTCTGCTTTCTTCTCCTCCATTGCCACTACCACATCTATCTTCTCTGCACCAATATCGCTCTCAGCCCAGTCATGAAAAGATGAGTCCAAAATCTCAAAATCCTCCCCATATACAGGACAAAGGTATATAAATCTCAATTCCTTCATTTTTGGATTTTTCAATTTCTTTATCTTTCCAACCCAATCCTCTGCCAGACTTTTTTGCATTCTTTTAACACCTATCTGTGCTCCAATTACAAGTTTAACGGCCCTGAAAAACCAATATGCGACTACAAAGATAAGGTAAACAACAAAAGCAGTTCTCCAACGAAGTAGTGCAAGAATGAAAGGAAGAAGAAGAAAAAACCATAATATTAAGCCCGGAATCATTTCAAACAGTCTTCTTTGCCAAAAAGGTAAATCTTTAGGATATCCTTCATACCTATCCTTAGGTCTAAATGTAAGACCCTCTTTTTTCCCCACTTTATTCTCTTTTCTCTTCATAATATAGAGATATTTAAATATCGTGCAATACGGAGAGACAGGGATTCGAACCCTGGGTACAGAATCTGCACAACGGTTTTCAAGACCGTCCCTTTCGACCGCTCAGGCATCTCTCCTAGCCTGCTAATTATACCAAAAGTTTAAGGATTAAACACTTTTTTTGGAAAAGATGTCTCTAACAATATCTTCCAAAGTCATTTCGGAAATATCTATATCTTCAATATCTAAGTCTTCTAAAAGTCTTTTTGCAACAGCTTTTGTGTTACCAATATTCACCGAAATAATCCCCTCTTTTCCATCGAATTCCACTATTTCTCCATATTTCATAATTTCTTGCTTAGGAACTTTTTTTGAAAGAAGGAAGTGAATATTCTTCTTTTTGACAAATTTGGTCGTGAGTTCTGAGGTTGCACCATCATAGAGGATATTTCCCTCATTGATTATTATTACCCTGTTACAGAGTTTTTTAATATCCTCCATATTGTGACTAGTCAGAATTATAGTAGCATTATATTTTTTATGATAATCTGACAAGAAATCCCTTAGGCTCTTTTGGGAGATGACATCAAGACCCAAAGTGGGTTCGTCTAGAAACACAAGCTCTGGTGTATGCAGAAGTGAAGCTATTAACTCGCACTTCATTCTCTCACCCAAAGAAAGCTTCATCACTGGTGTATCCAATAGATGCTTAACATCTAATCTTTCGACCATTTCATTAAGTACCTGCTCATACCTACTATCCTCAATCTGATAGATCTCTTTATTCAAAAGAAAAGTATCTATGGCTGGTAATTCCCACCATAGTTGACTCCTGTTCCCCATCACCATGGAAATCCTTTGTAGAAAATCATATTTCCTCTCAGAGGGTGTATTACCTAATACCTGCACTTCTCCACTATCTGGTGTAAGCAAACCAGAGAGACACTTTAAAGTTGTAGTCTTACCAGCACCATTTTTGCCAATGAATCCAACCAGTTCCCCTTGCTTGATTTGAAAACTAATTCCATTAACAGCAGTAATGGTTTTATCCTTAAGCTTGAAGATTTTCTTTAAAT
>CAZHSU010000005.1:0-1545 GCA_964535095.1 uncultured Candidatus Saccharibacteria bacterium
AACATCTATGAATAATGAAAATATTCCAGAAAAGTTTAGAAATATAGATGGTTCATTTATCAAGCACCTAACAGTAGAAGACACAAGTTCCTTCAAATCCTTCCCTAGGAATACAACATTCCTTGGGAAAGAAAAAGAAGAAGTAGTAGTCCTCATCATACGATCACATTGGATGAGATACATCAAATACATCATTATTTCTACTCTAGTACTAATACTCCCTACTATTATCGCCCTCCTCATACCATCACTAAATACAAATATATTAATAGTTTTAGCAATCTTTCTATCAAGCATACTAATCTCCATGTCTTTTGCAATGTACAGTTTCCTAATGTGGTACTACAATGTAAATATAATCACAGATAGGAGAGTCATAGATTTAGATTTCAAAACCATCTTCAACCACACCTCATCTGAAGCAAGGCTAGAGAAAATAGAGGATGTATCCTCTGTACAAGGAGGGGCCTTTTCAAACATACTAGATATTGGAACGGTACACATACAAACAGCAGGTGCGAAAACTTTCATAGAATTTGAAAATGTTCCAAAACCGAGAGAAATACAAGATATTCTCTCAGACCTTTTAGAATTAAAACAGAAAGAAAAAATATAATGGATGACATGAATCAAATACTAGGTAGCATGGAAAATAAGATAGTGCCTATAGGGACACCTGTGGTAAGTGCCTTAAATTTGGGGGATATACTAAAAATTCCTCTAATCATTCTTCTAGTGGTAAATATTTTCTTCTCAATAATCCTCTTTCTTCGAGCAAGAATATTGGCAGATACAGTCTCAACAAGCGAGAGTAGAACTATAAAGGGACTAATATTAACATATCTAACAGTAACAATAATTGGCTCACTGCTAGCCATACTATTTTTAATCTTAGGATAAAATGGAAATAACTGCTCAACAATATGTATCTAGTACAAAAGACTCCAAAGTCTTTGTAACTACACATACAAGCTTGTATAACACAAGAAAAGACACATCAAACAAAGAAGGGGACATATATATAATCCTCAAACTCTCCTCTGACAAAGAACTACCATTCTCAAGACTCTCCAAATTCATCTTAGACAGCATCGTAGATGGCTACATATATTCCCATGCAAAAACAACCAACGACTCTCTTAAATCTGCACTCTCCGATGGTGTCTCAAAGATTAACAATATAATGGCACAGGACAGAGATCTCAAAGAAGTAGCAATAAATACAGATATTCTTGTTGTATTAATAAAGAAAGAAGGAGCATATATAGGGACAGCAGGGGAAGGTGAAGTATTAGTGTCCAAAGGTGAAAAAATTATAAATATTGCAGAGATAATGGAGAAAAAAGGTGCAAATACCGCAGGTGTCGTATTAGAAGAAAACGAAGCACTTCTCCTCTCCACCGCAGGGATTCTTTCTAGCAACTTAGCAGATATCACACTGGCATCAGAAGAGAAAAAAATACAAAGAGAAGTTACAAAGATAGGTGTATCACTACCTGAAAATTCTGCAATAATGTGTTTTTCAAATAGCAAGGAAGAAGAAGG
>CAZHSU010000005.1:1645-10936 GCA_964535095.1 uncultured Candidatus Saccharibacteria bacterium
CTATTTAAGAAAAAAGGATTTTCTACGGAGTCTGGAAATTTAAGTAAATTTTTAGATATTAAATTTAGTTCTGGGGAGGGTTCAGATCCTACAGATATTGAGATATTCAAAGATGATGCAAACAATGAATATCTTATAATTACAGATAAAGGTAAGAAAGCAGTTTTTGTTGTTTCTGTTGCAGATAAATCTTCTCTACAAGTAATTGAGGATAGTGAGAAATTAGTTAAATCTCCGATGTTCATATCCCCAGGTGTGGGCGGTCTATATATCTATGACAAAGATGCAGGAATGTTAAAATCCCCCATAAAGGATGGAAGTTTTGGAAACATCTTTGCATTGAATGGTCTTAGTGCCAAGGATATTCCATCAAAAGATGTTTCAGAGATGGTGGTATTAACAGATAATGACAATATATATCTTCTTGGAAGAGATTCTAAAGCTGTTCTAAAATCTACTGCAATATACACTGATAGGTACGGAATGTTTATGCACTATATAGAGAATGAGCAGATTGCGACTTCTTCCGATATTATGGGAGATTTCAGTGTATATATCATTAATTCAGAAAGCGAAAGTGGAGCTTTGAGATATTCATATAACTATGTGACAGAGCAACAACAGGAAGTTCCTTTGAGTGTAGCAGGTATCTCAGGAGAGCTTGGAACGGTAGAGAAAGCATATAGTGATACAACAAGTCTAAACACAGCATTCTATATGTTTGACTCCTCTGGAAGAAGATTTTTGAAGTTTGAGAAACCAATAGAGTCTGGAGCAGAGATGAGGCATCCAAATCAATTGCTCTACCAGGCACAATATGAATACAGAGGAGGGGAGAGTGATGAGTTTAAAAATGTGAAAGATTTTGTTGTAGATTATGCAGAGCAAAATATCTATGTTCTAGATGGAACCTCTATCTGGAAGATCTCTTTGTAGGGTATAATGCAATATGAAAATTTCAAACAAGAAGGCAAAGTTAGATTATGAGATTTTGGAGACTCTTGAAGCTGGCATCATATTGACGGGAGCGGAAGTGAAGAGTATAAAAGATGGACGTGCAAACCTTATAGATACTTTTGTAAAAGTAATAAACGGGGATTTGTATTTAATTAATGCAGAGATTCCTCGGTATAAGTATAGTACAGATGAGATCTATGATAGTAGAAGAAGTAGGAAGCTTTTGGTAAAAAAGAAAGAATTGGTACAGATAGATAGTAAGTTGAAGTCTAAGAATCTGACATTAATTCCAGTTTCTTTATATACAAAGGGGAAGTTGATTAAGGTAGAAGTTGGACTTGCAAGAGGAAGAAAAAGACATGAGAAAAGAGAGAGGGAAAAGAAGAGGGATATGGATAGGGAATTGCTTTACGAACAGAGAAAATATGTGGTATAATATTATATAGGACTATGGAAAATACATTGCCAATAGAACAATTAAAGGATCCAATTCAACCTCTTGAAGGGGGTTTTATCCCTGTTGCTCCTGCAATAGAAACAGAGGGCCGAAATCCAGTTATTGCTTTAGAAGAAACACCGAAACCATCTCCTGATAAAAATGTTTTAACAAAAACAACGGAGACACCATCATCAGAAGGTCAAGAAATAACAGAAAATCAACAGGGTACTGCTTTGAAGCCGACTTTTGATTCAAAGGCACCTCTTAATGGTAATTCCATGAGTAATCTTGTCACTGATAAAAACTTAGGGTTCCCTGTCCCCGATTAAAAATCCTTTGAAATCTCCCTCTCTCTGTGATATTCTTTCAGTATAAGATTACTGTCCAAATATGAATCCTGAAGATATAATTTTCGCACAAATTAGCGAGGTCACTGGCGGCTCTACTACACAGCCTCCCTACCCAACAACAATGTCAGATATTCCTTGGGGTTTAATTGCTTTAGCAGTCTTGCTAATTGGGGGAATCGTTGTTGCTTTCTTCCTAATAAGGAGAAAATTAATAAAAGGAGATAGAAACGAAAAAGCCAATGATGGTGTTCTTCTTGAAGTTCGAGTCCCAAGAGATAATGAGATAGAGATTGGAGTTGCAGAAAGCATGTTTGCGAACCTCTATGGCATTGGTGGTAAAGATGATGGGCTTGGAGAATATTTCAGTGTAAACAACTGTGTAAGTTTTGAAATGGTTGGTTTGCCCGGAGAGATTAGATTCTTTGTACATTGCCCACGAACATATGCAGATTTGGTGGAGAAGCAGATTCTAGGATCATATCAAGATGCAGATGTTGCGGTAGTAGATGAATATAATATTTTTGCACCAAATACAGAGATAGAGTATGCAAGGTTAATATTAGATGAGAGTTCATATTGTCCTATTAGGGTTCCTGAAGATTTTACAGGTGATCCCATGGCGAATGTCCTTAGTACTCTTAGCAGAATGTCTGAGAACGAAGGAGCATTGGTACAGTTAGTAGTTGCTCCAACTAAGTCAACTTGGCAGAAGAATGGTACAGATTTTGTGCAGAATATTGAGAAGAACAATTCTGACCCTGAGAAGAAAAAAATTAATGTGCCACAGGAGAAGATACAGGCTGTTAACAAAAAAGTTTCAAAACCTGGAATGATGGCTGAAATCCGAATTGTTACAAGTGCACCGAACAAAGCGATAGCGAAGATGCATTTGGATAATATTCTTGCAGCATATGATCAGTATGGTAATCCAGGGATTAATAAATTGAAGAAGGATAAGATTAAGAAGTCCAAGGAGAAGGATTTTCTTTACGATGTTGTATATAGGAGAACCCCTGAGATTGGGGCGAGTATTTTGAATGTTGAGGAGCTTTCTGGTCTTTTCCATTTCCCAAATAAGGAGATTACTACACCAAATATTATGTGGCTTCTTTCGAAAGAACTCCCCGCAAGCAATGAAGTTGACTCTGATATTAATTCTTCTGAGTCTATATGGATAGGGAATAATATTTTTAGGGGGAAGAAAAAAGCCATCTGTTTTAAGCGAGATGATAGAAGGAGACATTCCTATATTCTAGGACAAACAGGTACTGGTAAATCTTGGTTGATGGTTAGAATGATGATTCAGGATATATATAATGGTGATGGTGCTTGTTTCATTGACCCTCACGGTGAGGCAGCAGAGATGATTTTGGAAAGAATCCCACCAGAGAGGGCAGAGGATGTTATATATTTTAATGCTGGGGACTTTGAGAGGCCTTTTGGTTTTAATATTATGGAAGCTTACAATGAGCAGCATAAGCACCAGATTGTAAATAGTTTTATTGCCCTTTTGGTTCGAATGTTTGACCCGAACAATCAAGGGTATGCAGGCCCAGCTTTCCAACAGGCAGTTAGAAATGCCATGTTGACAGCTATGTATAAGCCAGATTCTACATTAATAGAGGTTGTGAGGATGTTGCAGGACGAGGATTGGGTTATGAGTCATTGGGTTCCATTGATACAGGACGATCTTGTACGAAGATATTGGACAGACCAGATTGCGAAGACAGATAAGAAGACAAAAGCGGAGTCTTTAGGATATTTCATTTCAAAGTTTGATAAATTTACAACAAATCTTGCTATTAGGAATATCATTGGTCAGTCTGAATCTTCCTTCGATTTTAGACAGATAATGGATGAGGGGAAAATTTTAATAGTGAATCTTTCTAAGGGAATAATAGGAGAGGAGAATATGTCTTTCTTGGGTTTGCTTATTGTACAAAAGCTTCTTGCTGCTGCATTGAGTAGGGAGGATATGGACAAGGATTTAAGAAAGGATTTCTTCTTCTATGCTGATGAGTTCCAGAACTTTGCAACTCAGGAGTTTAATTCCATTCTTTCAGAAGCGAGGAAATATAAGCTTAATCTTACATTGGCACACCAGTATATTGGTCAGTTGCCAGAGGATATTAAGAATGCTGTTTTTGGAAATGTCGGTTCCCTCTTTATCACAAGGTGTAGTGCAGAAGATGCTAAATTCCTAGAGACTCCTTTTGAGGGATATATTAATGCTGGGGATATTGTGAACCAGCCTATGGCTCACTATTATGTAAAGTTACTAACAGATGGGAAGTATCCATCTCCTTTCTCCTTAGATACTTCTTACGGTTCTAAATATCCTGAATCCGGTTTTGATATGCCAGTAAACAAAGAGGTTGCTAGGATAATTAAAGATGTCTCGAGAGCAAAGTATGGTAGGGATGTTAATGTTGTGAATGAAGATATTAAGAAGAGGTCTGAAGTTTCTCAGCCAGCCCCACAGGAGCAACAGCAACAACAGGGTTTTCCACCTATGTTCTAGCAAAATTGTGAAATTTTTGGTAAAATCACTCCATCATGGGAATATAGCTCAGGTGGTTAGAGCGCGGTTCTTATAAAGCCGTGGTCGGTGGTTCGAGTCCACCTATTCCCACACTTCACTAATATTTGGAAATTTGAACTAAAGCTCTTTGAGGGCTTTCTCTTCTTTGCCTGCAGATTTAATGAGGTTCAAATACTTCTCTGTTGTAGAAAGTCTCTTATGTCCAACTAATTTGGAAACTGTTGGGAGACTAACTCCATTTGCTAAGTGATGTGCAATGAAAGTATTTCTTAAATCATTAACCTTTGCATTCTTGATTCCCGCTTTCTCAAAAGCCTTATCGATTGCAGTTCTGATATTTCTTACCAATAGAGGTCTTCCATTCTTTGTTACAAATACTGTATCATCCTCTGTCTCTGGCCTTACTGCAATATAATCGTCGAGAGCTTTCTTCGCAGATTTGTTAATAGGGACTTTTCTGGAGGTATGGCTTCCTGCAGCTTTTACATAGAGGTAGTTAATCCTACCATCTTTAGAGGTTCTAATATCTTCTAGAGAGAGTCCTGCTAACTCACCAATTCTAATACCTGTTTGGAGGAGAACTTCAACGATGGAGTAGAGCCTGATATCAACTCTGCTTACATCTCTGAGAGCTCTGTATTCCATTTCGGAGAGAACTCTTGGTGGTTTAAGTTCAAATCTAGGATGTGCTAATTTCTCAGAAACATTATCATTAATGTCACCATGCTCTAAAAGGTACCTGAAGAAAGTTCTTGTACTGTTGATTTTTCTAGAGACACTTTTTGGAGTGTAGTTGTTATCCTGTAGGCTTTGTTTATATCCTTCTAGCAATTCAATTGAGACAGCATCTAAAGAATCTACCCCTAATTTGGAAAGATAGTTTAGGAGTTGCTCAATATCTTTTGCGTAAGCAATTATTGTCGCTTCTGACCTGCCCTTTCCAGAGAGGTCTTGAGTAAACAGCTCTGCTTTTTCCTTAAAATTTGGATTGTTTATTCCGCTCACTTTTGCGATTTGTTCAATTTAAGGGGCATTGTTCTATATATAGAATGATTATATCATCCGAGGGGGCTAGAAGCAATAGTAATTGTATATAGGGCTACTCTTCTGCTGGACTATATTTTTTAATATTGCTAGTATCTGTTATGGACAAAGTTGTGTACAGAAAAGGAAGGGAATATATCTCTGAGGGCAGGCAGGCTGAAAAACCAAAGCCGATTGAGAATATTTCTAGTAATATTTTTGTGAAGTTGGGAATGATAGGGCTTTCTGCTTTTCTTTTATATAATGTATATCGTTCAGCAATTATTACTCAGGGAAAGTTAGAGATTTCTAAGCAGGCGAAGGAGCAGGTTAATGAATTAAGGGTGCAGAATTTGGAATGGGCATTGAAGTTGCAGTCTATGGAATCTAAGGAATATTTGGAGGTGCAGGCGAGGGATAGGTTGAATTTTGCAGGGAGTAATGAGAGTGTTTTTGTGATACCTGAGAGTCTCTTAGAGGCAGGAAAAGAGAGTGTCCATGCCTTTTTATATCCACCTGTGGAGGAGCCAAAGGATCCTGTTTTTGTGATTTGGTTTGAGTTCTTGAAGAATGGTATTTGAAAATATTGTTAAATAGGGATATAATGTTGGCACTTCTGTTACCGCGGGGTAGAGCAGTGGCAGCTCGTTAGGCTCATAACCTAAAGGTCGTTGGTTCGAATCCAACCCCCGCAACCAGTTTCCTATTATTTCTTGTCAGCCTCTTTTCTCCTTGTCAAAAAATACTAGACATTAAATTTTCCTTAAACGATGTAATTTTGTGATATATTTCTCTGTCCTGTTAGCATATACTATGTTCATAAATAACTTAAGTTATTGTAAATAATTCATGAAAATATCCATAATTTACGATTCGTTATATGGAAATACGGAGAAAATAGCTCATACAATTGAAGAGGTTCTTGCAAAAGGTAATGAAGTTGAGGTTAAAAAAGTTACTGATGCGAAATTGGAAGACTTACAGAAGAAAGATTTAGTTATTGCTGGTACTCCTACTCATATGGGGCACCCATCGAAGGCTATGCAGGTTTTATTGAATATGATTCCTAAGGATTCATTAAAAGGTTCTAAGTTTGCGGCCTTTGATACAAGTATGGCAACATTTAGTCAGAATTTTTTTATGAAGGGAGTTTATAAATTCTTTGGATATTCTGCACCTAGAATGGCGAATACTTTGGAGAAGAAGGGAGCAAAGATTGTCTCTGTGCAGTCATTTTTTGTACTCGGTATAAAATCCCCACTTAAAGATGATGAGTTAGAGAGAGCAAAGAAATGGGCAAAAGGATTGGTGTAAAATATTGTAATCTAACATTTCTGGTGGTAAAATCCCATTTGTTTAGTTAATTACAAATTAATATGCCAATAACAACACAGCCAGTAAAAGGAATGTATCTTTTGGAAGATGGAAGAGTTTTCATTCTGCAAGATAGGAAATTGAAGACACAGGGAAGACAGGGAGGATTAATTATTCTCAAAATGAAGGCTCTGGATAATGGGCAGATTATAAACAAGACAATTAAGGCAGGTGCAAAGGTTGAATATGTAGAGCCAGAGACAAAGTCATTTCAATTTCTTTATTCAGATGATGCTGGTTCATACTTCATGGATTCTGAAACATACGAAACGATTATGATTCCAAAAGATGTTGTTGGTGGTTATGTAAACTTCTTGAAGGAGGGCGAGACAACATTGATGATGCTTTACGATGGTAAGATTTTGACAATAAAGGAGAATGTATCTGTGGATCTTGAGGTAATAGAGGCAGTTGATGCTGTAAAAGGAAATACATCAAGTTCTGCATCAAAAGAGGTTACAGTAGAAACAGGATATAAAGTGCATGTTCCACTTTTCATTAAAAAGGGAGATGTTATCAAAGTAAATACAGAAACAGGGCAATATTCTAGCAAGGCATAGTTGACCGACCTGGTCGGTAAGATAATCCTCTCTGGGTAAGGTATAGTTACTTGTTTTCATCGGAATTTAACATTATTACAGGGGAATGTCTGATAGTAATGTTAAAAAACGATTAAAAACAATAACTAATGTTTACTAACTCTCGCGAAACTCACCGACCAGGTCGGTTTGTTGTATGAGTATATTACATGGTATAATGACTATCGTTGGTGGGATAGCTCAGTTGGTTAGAGCATGGGATTCATAAACCCAAGGTCGGTGGTTCGATTCCACTTCCCACCATATTTTATGTTTTTAAAATTTCAAAGAATTTTCAGATGAACAAAGAAGTAAAAAATAATACTGTAAAGACCCCTGAGAGCAGTGAGGAGAAGAAGGTGGATACTGCAAAGGCACCTGATGGTGGTGAAAAAAATAAGAAGAAGGAGAATGTATATGTTGTAGATATTCGTAAGATACCAGGTGGTAAGAAGGGAGGGATGCCAAATTTCATTACGATGATAATTATTGCAGTTGCAATTTCTATTGGCTTTTTCCTTTATAATGTCTTTTCCTACAAAGGAGATGAGGTCTCTGTTAGTAAGATTGTGTCAGATATTTCTGAAAAGAAATATGACAAGATTATCTTGAATGATGATATGGTGACTTTGGAAAGGAAGGAAAAGGTTAATGATATTACTATTGAAAAGAAGAAATATGCGAAGCTTCCAGCTAAAATGGACTTTTATCAGGTTCTTTCTGATGCTGATATAGATGTGAAAGATTTGGGTGAGGATTTTTATGAGCCAGAAATTGGTATTACTTTTGGTGATGTTATAACACTTCTTTTCCTTGCGAGTGCAGGAGTTCTTGTTTTCATGATGGTAAAAAATATGCAAGCATCTGGAGGGAAGATGATGGATTTTGGTGAGAGCAAAGCAAGAATGATGTTTGGAAAGAAGACAGGAATTACTTTTGATAATGTTGCAGGAGTGAAGGAGTCTAAGATGGAGTTGGAGGAGGTTGTTGATTTCCTCAAAAATCCTAAGAAATATAGAGATTTGGGAGCAAGAATACCTAAGGGGGTACTGTTAGCAGGAGCTCCAGGTACAGGAAAAACACTCTTGGCGAAAGCAGTCGCAGGTGAGGCAGGTGTTCCATTCTTCCATACTTCGGGTTCTGAATTTGAAGAGATGTTGGTTGGTGCAGGTGCTTCTAGAGTGAGGGATTTGTTTAAGAAGGCTACTAAGGCAGCTCCATGTATTATTTTCATTGATGAGATTGATGCTGTTGCGAAGAAGAGAGGTACTGTTTTACATTCTGGTGCAGGCGAGCAGACATTGAACCAGATTTTGGTAGAAATGGATGGCTTGGAGGAGCGAGAGAATGTTATTGTTCTCGGCGCAACAAACAGGCCAGATGTGTTGGATCCCGCAATTTTAAGACCCGGGAGATTTGATAGGATGGTTGTTGTGCAGATGCCAGATGCTCAGGGAAGAAAAGAGATTTTGGATGTTCATGCTAAGAACAAGAAGTTTGCAAAGGATATAGATTTGGATACATTAGCGAAGAAGACAATTGGATATTCTGGTGCAGACTTGGAGAACCTATTAAACGAGGCAGCAATTATGGCTGCAGAAGATGGGGATAAGGAGATAGGGCAAGATGATTTGATGGAGGCATTTCTTAAAGTGAAGCTTGGCAGGAAAAAGGATGTTGCTGATGAGAAAGAGATTTTGGAGCTGACTGCATATCATGAGGCTGGTCATGCCATTGTTTCGAAGTTTACACCCGGTTCAGATCCTGTTGAACAGATTTCCATTATTCCACGAGGTATGTCGGGTGGTGTTACTGTGTATCTTCCAGAGAAGGAAAGGAAGTCTTTGCATAAGAAGCAGATGTTGGCATGGATTCGAAGCGGTGTTGCAGGTAGGGCAGCAGAAGAAATATTCCTCGATGATATATCTTCAGGAGCATCTTCAGACATTGAGCAGGCAACAGAGGTTGCTAAAGAGATGGTAATGAAATATGGAATGAGTGATAAGTTGGGAATGGTGAAGTATGGAG
>CAZHSU010000005.1:11036-13483 GCA_964535095.1 uncultured Candidatus Saccharibacteria bacterium
GAGATGGTAATGAAATATGGAATGAGTGATAAGTTGGGAATGGTGAAGTATGGAGATCTTAATGAGACAAGTCATCTGGGTTATGCATATGGTGGTGGAAGAGATTATAGTGAGGATACAGCAAAGGTTATAGATCAGGAGGTTAAGAGGTTGATAGATGAAGGATATGAGGATGCAAAGAAGACTCTTTTAGCTCATAAAGAAGATGTTGAGAAGCTTGTAAAACTTCTTTTGGAAAAAGAAGTTGTTGTGAGGGAGGAGTTTGATGCCCTTTTTGAATAGCCAATGGAGAATGAACGGATACGACAATTTATTAAAGAGTTAAGAGAGAAGAATGATTTAACTCAAGCAGAACTAGCGGAAAGACTAGATGTCACTTTTCAGGCAGTATCTAAATGGGAAAATGGGAAAAATATTCCTAATATGCAGATTCTGAAAAAAATTAGCAAGGAGTTCAAGATAGACATTTACGAAATCATTACAGGTGAAAAGAAGGGGGACAAACTTACAAAAAAGAATAAAATCATACTACTGAGTATTCTTTTTGTTACTCTTTCTCTCCTAACCTTTCTTATAATACATTTCCTTAGCCATGAAGATTATGAATTTAAATCTCTCTCCTCAGGTTGTGATAACTTCAATATTTCTGGGATTGCAGCTTTTAACAAGGAGAAGTCTTCTATCTATATCCCTAATGTGACATATTGTGGAGGAGATGATAACACTGAATATAAAGAGATTAAATGTGCTTTGTATGAGTCCTATGAAGACACAGAAAAAAAGATTATGGAGTGTGGGAATAAGGAGAATAAGGATAAGACTCTAGCCGATTATCTTCATGAAGTTAATTTGAATATCGAAAATTATCAATCTACATGTAAAAATTTCCATAATGCAGATATATATATGTTAATAAATGCCACAGATAAAAATGACATAATTAGAACTTTCAAGATTCCTTTGAAGATGGAAGAAAATTGTTCAGAGTAAAATTCAACTAAAAGTTGAGTGTTTTCAACCTTCTCGTTATTGCTTTCTTGTTTTTTCCTTAATATCATAGGTTTATAACCTATTTCAATTAAATTAATATATTAAGGATATGAATAAAAAAGTATCTACTATTATATTAGCTTTCGCAGGAGTTTTACTTTTGCTCCTAGGAGAGTATTTCTTCCTCACAAAGTATTTCTGTACGGCTCCTGAAGAACATAATGAAGGAGGAGGAACGCCAAAAGGTATGATGTTATTAATTGAATTTAATAATATGGATGGATTGGCAAATATAGTAAATGATATGAAGCAGAGGAATATAAAGGGGTTATTGATGGTTAATGCTAGTTTTATTGAGAAAAATGCAGAACCATTGAAAGAAATTCTTAAAACAGGGGTTGTGGAGCTTTGTCCTTCTTATGACCCAGAACCTTTTTGGGGTATGTCGTATGAGAAACAGTATGAGATTGTTGCAGAAATGATTGCAAATTCGAAAGAGTATCTCAATGTTACTCCAAGAGCGATAAGTTCTAGATACATGGCCTCAGATGAGACGACAGTAAAGGTAGCCGAAGAGTTGGGAATTGAGTATATCACGGCCAGAGGAACAACAGAGTTAGCGACCGTGGTGTACAAGCCAGAGGAGTACAATGTAAAAATTATCTCTGTTTCAAACATAGATCAACCAGAGTTTAAATATGGAAGTTTCTGTGATTACAGTTTCTATGAAAGAAATGGTACTCCTGAGGATATGGAGAAACAGTATGAAAGGGCTATTCAAAATGAGAAATTTATGGCGGTTTCACACACATATATTGGAGGATATAAAGAAAGATGGAATGCGATGTGGCATAGGATGTGGGATAACTATGATGTGGACTGGGTAGACTTAGATACCCTTGGGAGTGTAGATAAAGTATTGCCTATGTGGCAGATTCCAGTAAATAAAAATGCACCTTATACACCTGAGAAAATTAGACCTAGGCTAGAATATGAGGAGGAAGAAAATGTTGTCAATCCTTGTAAAGTGGAAGATTTGAATGAGAATAGTACATATATCCCTCAAGATAATAGTAAGCGAGTAGTGATATTCCATAATGGCAAAGGTTCTATGTGTCTAGAGCTCTTGGATTTCCTAAAGGCAAATAATATTAAATATGAGGGGCATCTTAACACAGATACCGATTTTGTTTCTCAACTGAATTCATATAAGAAGGGTAGTAGTGAGGGGGTTTCAGATACTTATGAGTATTATCCCATTATCTTTATAGGGGAAAGGGCATTCTCAGGATTTAACTCAGAGATAGGTGAGATGATTAAAGCTATTTTGGAAATAAAATGAAGCCCTTTATGTTAAAATAGAATATGAACCTAATAAAAAGCGAGAGGGATAGATTCCTTGCGATAGATGCCAATGCCATTGTACACAGGGCTTTTCATGCATACCCATCATCACT
>CAZHSU010000005.1:13583-16786 GCA_964535095.1 uncultured Candidatus Saccharibacteria bacterium
GCAACAATAGAGCAAAATGTAGATTTGAAAATACCTCTGGAAGATTGTTTGCTTAGAGATTTCGATAAAAAAGAAGTACTTCAAGTGTTCCACAAATATGCATTTAGGTCGTTAATTAAGAAAATAGATAAATTGAAGGAAGATGAAAGAGCGGAGATTAGTACACAGTTGGACATTTTTTCTACGGGAACACAGCAGGAGGTAAAGTGGGTTAAAAGTGAAGATATAAAGGAGATTTCTGAGAATGCAGAGAAATTCCTAATTGCATACTTTGATGAAGATGAATCTGCTACAGGTGAGGCATTCTCTTTTGTAAGAAAAGTTTTTTCTTCTGGCAAGTATGAGGACTATCTTTTTGAAGATATCAGCGAGATTCTTAAAACAGATTGTGAGAAATTGGTTTATGGGATTGAGAATATTACTACAAGGGTAGGAATCCCGAATGGGAAAATTTTTGATATTTCCCTTTTTGCCCATTTAATTAACTCTGAGAAGAGGAGCTATCTTTTCAAGGATTTAGCATTTGATTTCTCTGGCAATATTTTTAATGACAAGATTCATCCATCTGAAATGATTAAGGTTTTGGATTCTCTTGAAGAGATTAAAGGGAGGGAGTTGAAGAAAGCAGAAACCATTCACCTTTACGATTATACTCGAAATAGTATGATTGAGTTTTTGGGAGTACAGGAGAATTTTTTTGAAGAGAGTTTGGAAAGGATTGAGATTCCAACTGCAAAGGTTTTGTCTAAGATGGAGAGAAGGGGGATTTTGGTAGATATTGAGTGGCTAGAGAAGTTAGATGTGGAGTTGTCTAAGCAGATTTCGAAGATTACGAAAGAAGTTTTTGATAGTGTAGGTCATGAATTTAACCTTAACTCGCCAAAGCAGTTGTCAGATGTTTTGTTTAATGAATTGGGATTGCCTAAGAAGAAAGGTGCTTCCACAAGGGAGTCTGTTTTGGATGAATTGAAAGGGCATCATCCTGCGATTGAGAACATTTTGGAGTATCGGGCGTTGAGTAAGATACATACGACATATGTGATTCCTCTACTTGAGATGGGAAGGAATAATCCAGAACATGCAATTCATACAGATTTTAAGCAGACAGGGACATCTTCTGGGAGGCTTTCTTCCTCTAATCCAAATATGCAGAATATTCCGGTGCAGGGTGAGTGGGCAGAGAAGATTCGAAAAGGCTTTGTTGCAAGAGTGGGATTTAAACTTTTGGGGATGGATTATTCACAGATGGAACTTAGGATTATGGCGGATATGTCTAAGGATGATCTTTTGATTCAGGATTTCCAGAATGGGGTAGATATTCATAAGGCTACTGCGGCAAGAATTTTGAATAAGGAGGTTGAGGAGGTTACGAAGGAAGATAGGAGTTTGGGGAAGACTATTAACTTTGGGATTTTGTTTGGGCAGACAGGTTTTGGACTTGGGAGTATGCTTGGTATCCCGACAGATGTTGCACAGAGTTATATTACTGAGTATTTCCAGCATTATGTTGGGGTGGAGGATTTTATGAGGAGTCTTGAGAAGGAGGGGTATAAGTGGGGGTTTGTGCAGACGATGTTTGGTACTACTAGGTGGATTAGGGGGTTGAAGTCTAAGAATTTTAGGATGGTGAGAGCTGCGCAGAGAGAGGCTATTAATATGCCTATTCAGGGTGGTGAGGCGGATATTATGAAGTTGGCAATGATTAAGTTGGATGAGGAGATAGAGAGGAATTTTAAGGATGAGGCCTTTATTCTTTTACAAATTCATGATGAGCTGATTTTTGAGGTTAAAGAGGGAAGACTAGAAGAATTCGAGAAGAAGGCAAAGGAGATTATGAAAGGTGTGGTTTCACTGGCCGTAGACTTAGAAGTATCTAGTGCGAGTGGAAATAATATGGCGGAGTTGAAGTAGTCTTCCTCGCCAACCTGTTCTCTATGCCGTTTCTATCTAGCTTAATTGGGGAAGATTCCTTATAAAACATTCTTCTCAATATATTGTAAAAGCTCTTTCTTTGCTTCTTCTATGTTTCCCAAAACTCTTGTACCAGCTGCTCCTGCATGTCCACCACCTCCTTCACCAACATTTACAGCAATCTTACTTACATCATACCTGTCTTGATCCCTTGTTCTAAGTGAAATCTTTGTAATGTTTGGCTCTGCTTCTACTAAGCTTGCGGTAATGTCCCAGCCTATTACAGTTTTAAGAGTGCTAGAATTTCCTCCATATGCTGTTGCATCATCCTTACTAATGCCATATTTTTGTAAAGTTGCATATGACAAAGAAGAGAGAACAACCTTTTCACCACAATGTTTTGAAATAGAATTCAAACCTAGGCCCATTAGTATGAGTTCTTCTTCTTTTTTAGAGTTTTCAAGATCGAAAACGGCTTGATGGAAGTGAGGATTAATCTTTGTAAGTTTTGTGGCCACTTCAAATGAATGTGGGGATGTATATGAAAATTTAAATCCCCCGGTATCAAAGTAAAGGCCAAGAAATAGATAAAGGGCCATTTCTTTATCTATCTTAACCCCCAATTCTTCAAAAAGATCATAGAGGACCATGGTGGTGGAAGAATAATCATCTAATACAAGGTTAATATCTGCGAATTTTGTATTAGTTTTGTGATGATCTATAGCAACTGTTTTTAGAGTATTAGGGAATATAATATCTGTTTCTCTGGAAATCTGTGTAAGAGAGGAGGAATCTAGGATAATGAAAAGGTTGTAATCAGCGAGGTTGATGTCTTTTATGCTTTTCTCCTCAATTTCTTTTTCGAGTGGGAATACAGCCATTAGGTCTATGGGATATTTAGAATCTCCTATAATAGCTGTTGTATCTTTTCCTAAGGATTTAAGATATCTCTTCATCGCTAAAACGGAGCCAACGCTATCTGGATCTGGCCCTGGATGACAATGTAGGAGAATCTTCTCTGAGGAATCTATAACTTTCTTTATCTCTATTGCTTCTTTCTTCATATACAATTCTACCACATATCTCTCTTAAGGTCTGGGGTAGGCCAGACCTTCAATGTTAAACCGTTTTCTTTTTCCATCAACGTTTCCTAGTCCAAAGCATCGTATTCGAACATCTTTTTTTCAGCATATTTCAGAAATTCCAAAGCCAAAAACATTGTAAAACAGGCAGATATGGTTGTAAAACAAGGGTCAGACCTAGGTCAGACCTTCTGAATCTGATATAATCAA
>CAZHSU010000006.1:0-6016 GCA_964535095.1 uncultured Candidatus Saccharibacteria bacterium
AATATTCTTGTTAATAGCCTCACCTAGATCTGTTCTCTTGTCATCTCCCTGTCCTCCTGCAAAGGTATTAATCTGAAAATACCCATCCATAATAACGGGAATACCTTTTCTTAACTCAGTACTAGAAATAGAGGAATATGCAATTAACTTTTCACTTAAAAAACTCCCACCTCCAAAGAAATCTCCAATGACACCAGGTTTAATACGAAGACCATTTTCTTCAATATATATACTTGCATTAAGACCATGTACTACTTCTTCCATTGTTAAAAGATATTAAATTAACTTAATAATATTATATCATTATACTGACTTAACACTAGGAATATTTGTAATGGGAAAAAAGAAGGTAGGACCCCAAAATGTAAAAAATAATAATGGAGTCCTACGAACAAGACAAAGATGAAACAATTATTGGATTAAATCCGAGGAAAAAAAACATAAGCCCCAGGTAACAGCCATAACACCGACAAAAAAAAGTACCTTTTGTAAAAACTGCCACATTGGGACAACATCAAGATTAAGCTCTGACAGGTAAAATACCATATAGACAGCCCCACTCACTACGAGAGAGAGAGGGATGATTACAACCGCGATTCTGAGAGCGGCCATGAGAATCCTAGACTCGCAGTAAAGAAAACTCAATACCCCTAGCGCTATGGCAAGTAGCCCTAGTACAAAATATACTAAAAAAGTTTTTTCTGTTTCTGTTTTCATTATTTCTCTCTTTCTCCCCAATGGGGAATATATATTTTTAATTTTCGCAGCCTAAGCTACATACAATCCTCAAAACAGAGAATTAAGAACTCTATGTAGCATAGGAAGAAACAAAAATATTTAGAGAAATATAACCTTTGTCTTGTTAAAGAACAATATATCTAAATACTAAGATTATGGATATATATTTATATTATACCATACTATGGGGCTTCTTTCAATTATACATAATTCCTCAGTTAATCTGTATTTAATATCTACATAATAGAATATATATATGGAGAAAATAATAGTAAGAGAAATAGATATTGAAATACTCTCAAAAGAAAATAGTAACTATATATCACTAACAAGCATTGCGAAGTATAAAAACCAAAAAAGATCTGATGACATTATTAAGAATTGGCTCAGAAACAGAAGTACTCTTGAATATTTAGGACTTTGGGAGAAAATAAATAACCCAAATTTTAAACCCGTCGAATTCGACGGGTTTAAACATCAATCTGGATCAAACACCTTTGTACTAACCCCTAAGCAGTGGATAAAAGGAGTAAATGCAATAGGAATAATATCAAAATCAGGAAGATATGGAGGCACATATGCACACAAAGATATTGCATTTGAATTTGCTTCTTGGATATCTCCCGAATTCAAACTATACCTAATTAAGGAATTTGAGAGACTAAAAGAAGAGGAAAACAGAAGACTCTCCCTAGATTGGAATCTATCTAGAACACTATCTAAAATAAATTACAGAATACATACAGATTCCATTAAAGAAAACCTCATACCTAAGAACCTAACTAAGAAAGAGATAATGATAACATACGCTACAGAGGCAGATATATTAAACATGGCTCTATTTAATATTACTGCAAAGGAGTGGAGAAAAAAGAACAGAGATAAAAAAGGGAATATGAGAGATTATGCAGATATTAGGCAATTAATATGTCTATCTAATTTAGAAAGTATCAATGCTGAATTAATCAGGGATGGTCTTAAACAACAAGATAGATTAAGGAGGTTAAATAGGGTTGCAATATATCAAATGACTTCCCTTATTCAACAAGATATAAAAAGATTAGAAACAAACGAATATAACCCCTAAGAATATTTAGAAGCAAGAGTTATATACATGAAATAATCGTTAAAAAACTTATCATCAGAATTATATACATTATCATACTTAAAATAGTCTACCCACATCTCCCTTAGTCTTGTTAATTCTCTATATTGAGGATATGTTAGTTTGGACTCTGTTGTTAAATCAAAAAGTTCTAAAGATCGAATAAATGCTTCTTCTGCATACTCTTGATTACCTCTCTGTCTCCAATTAATAGCTCTGTATACATCACTACCAATATTAGCCAACTGTTCTAAGAAGGGTTTCTTTTGCCATATACCATCTATATCCTTATGTTGAATATTTCTCATTATTCCTTAATTTTAGAATTAACAATATCCAATATCTTCTTCTGAATTTTTGTATCATCAACACCTCTAGAGAAGTTACCATCTATTGGTCTTAGATTTATCATGGAATCAAATTCTATTCTTTCATCTCCTTTAAGTTCAGGATGTATATTTATCCCCCAGAGGTCTTTCTGTTTAGAACCTCTCTCTAGTAGATATGCCTCTTGATCTGAGTGTAGTCCTGCATCTACTACGAGTATTTCTTGTTCTATATCTACTACTGCCTTTACAAGAGAGCCAAACATTTTAGAGGACATCTCTTTTAGTTCTTTTATTGTTATTTGTTCTTCTACTATTTTCATACCTTAATTATATCCTATTTATTTATACAAACCTAAAACCCCAACTTCGCATTATCTAAAATATTCCTCATCTTCTCCCTTACAGTATCTGGCATTTTTTCAATAGACTTGTTAGCAAAACCTTTTACAATCAACTCCTCTGCCTCATCTCTACCAAAACCCTTCGTCTGCAAATACTCAATCTCATCATTAGAAATACTCCCCAAAAAAGCCTCATGAGTCAACTGAGTCTTATCATTCCTAGAATACAACTCAGGAATAGCAGTAACCAAAGCCTTCTTGTTCAACAAAAGAGCATTACAATCAATATGCCCCTTAGAACCATCACCAATACCCTCAATAGCTGTCTTCGTAATGAATTCTCCCCCACTATTCACTGCACTAGAATGAATCTCACCAGAAGAATTCTTCCCCAACAACTTAACAGTACCACCCAAATCTATCCTAGAACCAGCATGAATATGTGACAAAGTCTGTAAAATAGTCTTAGCATCATCTGCCAACTCCACCACAGGATTCGCTACAATCTCCTTCACCTCCTCCCAAACAATATAGTTAGAAATATAAGTACCACCCTCCTCTACATATACTCTCGTCTTAGGAAAAACCCTAGAAGTCTTCCCCCAAGAATGTATCATGTTAAAGGTAAGCTTAGCATTCTTCCCAACAAAAATATCTGTAATGGCATTATGCACATTATCCTTCACATGGGAATTAGAAAGACAACCAGTAAAAATATCCAAATTAGCATTCTCCTCAACCACAATAATATTCTGAACCCTCTGCTCAAGACCCTCCTGAGAAGTTAGAAAACATGTCTGCACATATCCAAAAGAATTCTTCTTACATCTAATGAAATAGCCACTAAACTCATCCCATTCATTCTTCTGTGTTTTAAGATTATGTTCCTTCAAATACTTCTTAACCTCCTTCTTATTTACACTAAGAATCTCCAAAGCATCCTCATCCATCTCTGTAGGTATGGGATTATTATCATTCACAACAATATACGGATGAAAACCGATATTAGAATAATTTTTCAAAAATTCATCTAACTCCATCATACTTTTTTCTCCTGACATTTTATACAATCCTCATAACCCTTCTTCTTCACACAATCCAAGAGTTCCTTAGGATCTCCTTCACAAGAAATTTTTCCATTGTACATAATGATTGCTTTCTGCACATCCAAATACTTCAACATATCTCCCGTATGTGTAACAATAATGCCAATACCCTTCCTCTGCTTCACCAACTTATCTACATATTTTCCCAATCTCTTCATATTATCCAAATCTACACCTGAATCTGGTTCGTCGAAAAGAAAAATCTTGGACTCAGGTATCATAGCAAGAGTTAATAACTCAGATCTTTTAATCTCACCACCTGACAAGCCATCATTGATACTTCGGTTATAGAATTTAAGAGCATCTAACTCATCTACATCCTTAGAATACTCATCCCAGAAATCATCATGCAACTCCTTCTCTTCAAGCATATCTCTCACAGTCAAACCCTTAATCTTAGGTGGAGATTGATACATATATGAAAGCCCTAACTTCACTCTCTCATCTATATCCAAACCATTTATCTTCTTCCCATCAAGGAGAATATCTCCTTTCACCTTATACTTACTAAATCCCATTATTGCTCTAAAAAGTGTCGACTTACCACAACCATTAGGTCCCAAGAGTACAAAGAATTTCCCTTCATCTACATCAAATTTCTGAGTTACTCCTTTAACTACCTCTTGCCCTTCAATTTTTACATACAAATCTTTAAGTTCCAACATAGCTAATATTATACCAAACTATGCAACACTTACCGAATGGTATATTATTCAATTAACAGTTATGACAATTGAAGTATTAGTAAAAACAAAACAGAAGAGTAGCAAAGTAGAAAAAATAGATGAGAGTCATTACAAGATTTTTGTAAAATCCTCCCCTATTCAAAACAAGGCTAATGAAGAGGTAATTAAACTTCTTTCTGAATATTTTGATATTTCTAAAGCAAATGTTAGAATTAAATTAGGAAAAACGAGTTCCAAAAAGGTAGTTGTTTTAGAATAGTTCAATCCGTCTCCCCCATCCTCCAAGGTATTCCATAGATATTTGTGGTAGGATTAGATATCGTTATCTAAATTTTAATAAATAATTAATATATGGAAGATAAGAAAAAAGATTGTTGCCAAAAAGAGCATTGTTGTTGCGAACATAATGAAGTAGCACAGATGCCACGAATTGGTGAAAAAGCTCCTGCATTTAAAGCAGTAACAACACAAGGAGATATAGATTTTCCAAAACAGTATGAAGGGAGTTGGGTTATTCTTTTTAGTCACCCAGCAGATTTTACTCCTGTATGTACTTCAGAATTCATTACATTTGCAGCAAGGGAGAAAGAATTTGAGGAGTTAAATTGTAAATTAGTTGGTCTTTCCGTAGATGGATTGTATAGCCATATTGCATGGTTGAGAACAATTAAGGAGAAGATTGAATATAATGGAATGAAGGATATAGAGGTTAAATTTCCACTAATTGAAGACATTACAATGGAAGTAGCTACTAAGTACGGAATGATACAACCAGGTGAAAGTAATACCAAGGCAGTAAGGGCAGTATTCTTCATTGACCCTAAGGGAATTATTAGAACAATAATTTACTATCCACTAAGCACAGGTAGAAACTTTGATGAGCTTCTTAGAGTTCTTGCATCACTTCAAACTGCAGATGAGTTTAGTGTTGCAACACCAGCAGACTGGAATCCTGGAGATGATGTTATTGTCCCAACAGCAGGATCTTGTGGTGTAGCAAAAGACAGAATGCAAGATGGAGATATTGAGTGTAAGGATTGGTTCTTCTGCACAAAGAAACTTTCAAAAGAGGAGATAGATAAGAAAATTAAGAAGAAGTAGCTTTTGGAAAAACATATTCCCTCTGTTAGCTTTCTATTATTGAAAGAAACAGAGGGGATATAATGTGATAATCTAAAATTCTGCAAACAAACTACCCTGCGGATTCTCTATTAGAAGATTACCCTTTCCATTCTTCTCAAAACCTTTATATGGGAACGACGGGAGAGAAAAACTTCCACCTTTTCTCTTAACTAATTCTTTTACAAGTTTCTTGTTTTTAACACAAAATTCATTAAGCCCTTTAATATATTCAATTTCATTGGCATAACCATTTATACTTCCTACCTCCATATGCATCCTCCTCTGTGTTGATGGATTTACATATGAAAATTTAATGAGGTCACCAATTCTCCCACCCAGAGCTCTCAAATCCTCCTCGTGCAAGGTTGCAATACCCCTCTTGTCAAGTGTGATTTTCTCAATCTTCGGAAGATTATACTTTTGATGCACTACCTGCCATTGACCCTGTCCAAAATTAAGATTACTAGACTTACGAACAATATGGGCATATACTGCGATTTTCGTTAAGAATATCTGTAGACTCTCAATATAATCTGGCTTCCTAAACTGATCTCCTGTTTTATAATCTATAATCTCTATTGGGGAATCG
>CAZHSU010000006.1:6116-8110 GCA_964535095.1 uncultured Candidatus Saccharibacteria bacterium
TTTTCTGCTGGAGAATAGTTTGGATTATCTTCCATTAACTCCATTATTCTCTCCATTGAAGAGTGAAATTCAAAAGATTTGAGAGGGAATGTAGCAACAAAATCTTCCTTATCTGGTTTCCTTCCAAATACTTCACACCTTTTGAAGAGTTGTGTTATATATTGTAACTGGTGTATTTGGGTACCATATATCGAGGATTCTACATTCTTCATGAGTTTCTCAATCTCTGGTTCTCCCTTTCTTCTCTCTGATTGAACATATCCTCGCAATTTAGCTCCTGTGCTGTCTTCTAGGTATACATTGTATAGAGGGGAGAGTGTTTCAATTTTAGAAATAGATATTCTATGGCCTTCTTTTTTAGATTCTTCTTCCCAATCCGTTTCTGGATTGCAAGTGTCATCATGCCACCATATTTTTCCTTGCTGTTCTTCTTCCATAGAATCTTTTTAGATTACTATAAGTATTATACCATCTCCCCTCCAAACATTGACACTATACCCATTTAATGACATCATTATTAATAAGTTTTTACCATAAATATATGGCAGAAGAAAAAAAGGGCATCTTGGACAAAGAGAGCAAAATCTTGAACAAGAAATGGGTCAGAATCGTGTTAATTGTCTTCTTAATCTTGTTAGTTCTCTGGTTACTGTATTCAGTATTACCATACGAAATAACAATTTTTCCGTTTAGTATTACAGAAATTTAAGTTTTAGTAAGAAGAATATGAAGATAGGGAAATTTAAACCATTAGCTGAGGGTAGTGAGAAATCTAAGAATATTTTTAAGTATGTTTTAGGAATTGCTGGAATTGTATTGGCTGGTGCTTTGGGATTGGAATTAACGAATAATGATTGGGATTTGGGGAAGTTATTAAATGGTGAGACATGGGAAGAGGCAAAGGTTATGAGGGATAAGGAGGGGAATGTTGTGACAGATGGTAGTGGAAAGCTGACTGATGATTATAATTGTGAAGATTTTGATTCGCAGAACCAAGCTCAGAAATTTTTTGATAAGGTGAAAGCAGATACAGGAAAGGATCCTAATAGGTTGGATGGTGATAAGGATGGTGATGCCTGCGAGGCACTTCCTAAGGAGGAGAAAACAGATGATATTATAGATGAGATTAAGGAGAGTCTTCTGGAATAGTTGGAATAGTTTCTTAGCTGTTAATGAAGAAAAAGGAGGTTATTAAGCCTCCTTTTTTTCTAAGAAATCCTTACATACTAAACAGGGAACAAACTAAACTTGTTAAGAATAGATGTCTTTCCTTCCCTTACTTCAAAAGTCATCATTTTCCCTCCATATTGAGGATAATTCACAATCTGCAATGGTGAAATCATGCCATTCGAATATTTCTTCAACTCATCCTTCATCGATTGACATTCAGAACCCTCAGTTGAGCCATAATATACACACTCCTTCATAGCATAGATCTCTCTTACATTATTTATTTCTACTTCAGTACTATCATTATATGTAGCAAAATCAATATGATACCTACCTGCTGGCAAGCTTACTGTATCACCTTCTAAATCATTTGCATAATTCCTTGTATCTGCACTATGCTTTTTCCAGAAACAATACTGTTTTGAAATATCTGTAATATCTGAGAAACAAATTCTAAATGCTGGAACACCACTTCCTGGATAGGTAGCTGTAAATTTTACATAGCCAACACCAGCCTTTGATGATTCTTTTGCAGGAGTTTCTGTATTGCTCTCACTTTCCGTAGGAGAGACTGTTTCTTGAATCACCTGCAATTTTGCATTGGCACTTTCCAAGTTCTCTTCAAGCTCGCTGACTTGGATTTCCTTTGCAATCAAATCGGCATTCTGAGTATCTATCTGTTTTTGCATAGTGTTCCATTTTGAGTAGACAAAGTATCCTCCTACCCCAACTATCAAAACAGCTAATACTACTGCGAGTATTTTAAATGTTTTACTCATATTATATAAAATTAAAATTAATTAATATGATCTTGCAAACAGAGC
>CAZHSU010000006.1:8210-16306 GCA_964535095.1 uncultured Candidatus Saccharibacteria bacterium
GGCCAAACAGGGATAACTACAACCTGATACGGTGCAACATTTGGTGGAACAACAAGACCCTTATCATCACTATGAACCATAATCAAACCTCCCATAGATCTTGTACTCATTCCCCAACTTGTCTGGTACACATACTTACTCTCACCATTCTCATCTACAAAAGTAATATTGAAAGCCTTTGCAAACTTATCTCCCAAATTATGTGAAGTCGCAAATTGAAGAGCCTTACCATCTTGCATCATAGCCTCTGTGGTATATGTAATATCTGCACCTGCAAATCTCTCAGAATCTGTCTTCTTTCCAGAAAATACTGGAATTGCTAAAAATTCCTCAGCAAATTTCTTGTACTCTCCTAACATCTGCTGTGCCTTCTCATCTGCTTCTTCTGGTGTTGCATGTGCGGTATGTCCTTCCTGCCAAAGGAATTCCGTACTTCGCAAAAGCAATCTTGGTCTCACTTCCCATCTAACAACATTTGCCCACTGGTTAATTAATACAGGAAGATCCTTGTATGATGTAATCCATCTGGAATATGAATCGTAGATTATTGTCTCTGAAGTTGGTCTAACAACAAACGGCTCTTTCAATTCTTCTCCTCCTGCATGTGTGACAACTGCAACCTCTGGAGAGAATCCTTCTACATGGCTTGCTTCTCTTTGCAAAAATTCATTTGGAATGAAGATTGGGAAATATGCATTCTCAACACCTGTTGCTTTAATTCTTCTGTCAAATTCCTTCTGTATATTTTCCCAAATTGCATATCCGTATGGTTTGAGAATCATTGTACCTCTAACAGGACCATGTTCAACAAGGTCCGCAACTTTAACTATATCTAAGTACCATTGTGAGAAATCTTCCTCTCTGCTTGTTATCTTTTTCTCTTCCATACTGTGTTTGGTTATATATAATGCTCAATTCTAATTGAAATAACAAGAGAAATCAACAGAAAGCCCCTCCAAGGTCTGGGGCAGGTCAGACCTTCAATGTTAAACGGTTCTCTCTTTGTACTACCGTTTCCTAATCCCAAGCGTCGTATTCGGATATATTTTCTTCAACCGAAATCAGAAGTTCCAAGCCAAAAAACCTTGTTAGATGGGGAAGAAGGTATGGGAAACAGAGGTTAGACCTAGGTCAGACCTTAAAGACCTCGAAGGCAAAAGATGGTATAATGTATTATGATAACGATATTTTTTTATGACACAAGGATAGGAAAGCTTGGAATAGCAGAGGAAGATGGACAGATAATCGCAGTTCTCTTCGATGGAGAAAGGTATGATAATACATGGATAGAGAAAGAGACTCCGTTGATAAAGAAAACAGCCAAGCAGATTCAGGAATATTTAGATGGGAAGAGGAAAACTTTCGATATCCCCATTCAACACTCCTCAGCTTCAGATTTTTTCTCTAAGGTAATGGCTATTATAGAGGAAATTCCATATGGGCAAACCATCACATACAAAGATATTGCTAAAAGCATTAACAGGCCAAGGGCATCTAGAGCCGTAGGAATGGTATGCAATAGAAACCCCATACCCATCATAATTCCATGTCACAGAGTAATTGCTACAAATGGCTCCCTTACTGGATATAAAGGAGGTCTTGATATTAAAAAGCAACTACTAGAAATGGAAAAATCTCTCTAAAAAAGATTTTACACCTTAGAAAGAAATATATATAATCTAGTTATGATACTAACTGCCAAAGAGATTGAGAAACAAGTAAAGAAAGGAAACATCACCATAGACCCCTTTGATCCTAAATGTGTAAAGCCCAATAGCTATATCTACCATCTTGCACCAAAGTTAGTACAGATACTAGAAGTTGGGGACAAGAGAAAGAAGGTAAAAACAAGAGAGCTGATGATAAAGGAGAGGGGATTAATACTAGAACCAAATAAATTATACTTGGGAACTGCTCTAGAAACTATTGGAAGTGAAAAATTTGTTACATCACTCATAGGGAGAAACAGGATTGGCAGATTGGGAATGTTTCTACAGATAACTGCGGATCTTGGACAGTTGGGACAAGCTCATAGATGGACATTGGAGATTAAGGTAGTGCAAAGATTACGAATTTATCCTAATATGGAGATAGGACAGGTTACTTTCTGGGAACCTAAGGGAGAGATAGATATAGAACAAGCTGAGTTTTATGCAACCCAGAATGAACCCTACCCTAGTCAATTATATAAGCAGAGTACAAAATGATATTAACAGGGAAAGAGATACAAAAAGAGGTTGAGAAAGGGAGGATTGTGATTGATCCATTTAATATTGAGGATGTTGAGATAAATTCCTATGATTTCCATATTGGTAATACTCTTTATACATATAAAAAGACTATCCTAGATCCAACGGAGGAGAATGCTCTTGAAGAGATTAAGATTCCTGCGAGTGGTCTTTTATTGAGCCCTAAGAAGATATATATTGCGAAAACAAAGGAAGTTATCGGTAGTGATTATTTTGTTCCAATTATTAAAGGGAGATCTTCTACTGGAAGAATTGGTCTTTTTGTAAATATTACTGCGGATTTAATTGATTTGGGTTCTATACAGAAACCTACTCTTACACTACACTGTGTATTACCTATGAAGATTTATCCTAATACTAAGATAGGACAGGTTACTTTTTGGGAAGCGAAGGGTGTTTAAAAGAAAAAACCCTACTCAAATTAAAAATAACAATATACAAAATATCTGTATAAAGATTTTTCTAATTCTTTCGGGCTGTGTACCTAACATACTTCTAAATAAAATCGACAAAACGTGGGAAATCTCCAGAAGCCCCTTATCATAATTTGTCCATCATCTAAGATGCGATAATTATCACAATCCAAGAGAATCGGATACCCATCTTCTGAGACAAATACCCAGAATGTGAGTTCTAGAAATTCTTGTGATCCCATTTCCAAATACTTTTTGGGTCCTAGATATATTATTTCACCTTTATCTTTGATTACATAATATCTATCAATCTCGGCATTCTCCAAGAAATCCTTAGCAGAAACACTCCCCCTTAATTCTCCACGAGCCCTCTCATAAAGATAAGAGCCAAGATTAAAGAGAAAGAAGAGAAGGATAAGTAGAAGAATTACTGGCGATAACAATACCATTAGCAATATCTTGAAAAACATTTTTCACACTCCTTTTAAAGATCTAGTTTTTTTATTAGTACACATCTATATTATACCATAAAACTATAAGTCTTTCTAGATTAACTCTCCCCTATAACAATATTACTTTTCGATTAAAAACCAAAGAAAATACACTCTACAAAAGTATTAATGTACAGACCTGGTCTGCTTCATGTATAATGCTAGAAGATGAAAACAGACTTCAAAACACTAAAAGAACTCCACGAATACTATGCAGTACACAACAACTGTGGATTAAAGAAAGTAGCAACACAACCTGTATATGAGATAGTACCACCATCATCAGGAATACTCTTCATTGGAGAAGCCCCTGGTAAAAATGAAGATCTACAAGGAAGACCATTCGTAGGCAGTGCTGGAAAATTCCTAGATGAACTACTCCACTCTATTGGCTACACGCGAGAAGAGGTATATGTAAGTAATATTGTTAAATATAGACCTCCTGCAAACAGAGATCCCCAAGATGAAGAGAAAGATGCATGTAGGGTATGGTTAAACGCAGAACTACTTTTTGTAAAACCCAAAGTAATAGTCACACTAGGTAGACATGCACTTGGAAGATTTGTTCCAAATTCAAAAATAACGACAGACCATGGTAAGTCTTTCAAACACTCAACTGGTATTCCAATATTTGCAATGTATCATCCTGCAGCAGCACTATACAATCCCAACCTTAAAGAAGATATGAGGAAAGATTTTAAAGAATTAGAAAAGTTTCTTAAAAATATTCCTAAAAATTCTCAAGATATATTAAAAAAGAAAGAAGAGATTGAAGAGATACTGAAACTATAGTTCACTAATAATATTGACTTTTCATAGAAAATATCGTAACATGCAGTACTGAATAATTCAGCAACACACGTCATGAACATAGCGACAAAAATTAGAAAATCTAATAAAAACTCCATTGTATTTACCACAATGGATATTAAAAAAGTCTTAAACATTAAAAATGACAAAAGCTTGTACAATGCAATCTCATATGCAGTAAAGAAACAAGAACTCTACAAAATTTCCGATGGCATATATTCCATTGAGAAGAACTATTCTAAAAAAGAGTTTGGAAACAGATATAGAACACCATCTTACATAAGTTTATATACTGTATTACAAGAAGAGGGAGTAATATTTCAACCATATACTTCTATATATTTAATATCAAAAAGGTCAGAAGTCGTTACAATAGATGAGCAGAAATATGTATATAGAAAGATTAAAGATAGTATATTATTAAACCCTTTAGGGATAATTCAAAAGGAAAATATAAGTATTGCAAGTATAGAGAGAGCCATATGTGACACAATATATTTAGACGGAGAACAATTCTTTGACAATCTAAGAGATGTGAACTGGAGTTTAATGTCAGAATTGAATAAAGAAGTGTATGAAAATAATAAGAATATTTCTAACTTTATACAGAAATCCCAAAAATGATTTCCTTAGATATTTCTAAGCATAAAACAAATCTAACTAATATACTTATAGATATCTATAAAGATAAGCTCTTGGGTAATGCTTTGGGATTTAAAGGTGGTACGGCAGCGATGCTTTTTTACAATCTACCTAGATTTTCTGTTGATTTAGATTTTGATTTAGTAGGTAAATACAATCCGAAAGAAATAAATGAGATTGTAGAGAGAGTTAATGGCCTTCTCTCTAATAAATATGATATTAAAGATCAAAGTAAAAAGCATAATACTCTCTTTTGGTTAGTAAGCTATGGTGAGGGGCTAACAAAGATTAAGATAGAAATTTCAACAAGAGAAAATCCGTATAATCACTACGAGCTGAAAGATTTTTATGGTATTAAAATTAATGTTCTAGAAATAGGAGATATCATAGCACATAAGATGGTTGCAATTACTGACAGAGCTATTTTAGCGAATAGAGATCTTTTTGATGTGCATTTCTTTCTAGGAACTCCTTTTGTGAACAAGATTAACTATGACATTATTAAATATAGAACAGGAAAGAATCCTAAAAATTTTTATAAGGATTTATATAAATATGTTAGCAAGATTGACCCTGATTCTATGCTTGATGGCTTGGGAGAGGTATTAGAAAAGAGTAAGAAAGATTGGGTTAAAGCTAAATTAAAAACAGAGCTGTTAGGTCTAATTCAAAGACAGATAGATATGATAGCATAGAACTTTTAACTCTACCCTCCAACCTGCTCTATATATACTGGATTACCCATGAAGTAGATATGAATGAGGTAATTAAATTCCGCAACTTCACCATGAGAGATACCATCTGGATAGGAGCTGTCCTCAACATCTTTCTTTAATTGGGGAATCCTAATTTTGCCATTCTCAATAGGTGCAAATATCTCTATGGAATAATTTCTGCCCTCATATTTTATACTATCCATCTCAATTTCATCTGGACACTCTTCCTTATTCTCAAGATCACAGAAATATTCTTTCACATACTGTGTTTTCATTTTATTCCTATATACCTCTTTCGCATATTTTGGCAAAACCCGTTTCTCTTTTACAGAGATATAGTCAGAAACAAAAGGGAAGAAATAGATACTTACGGAAACAAGGACTAAAAGTAAAACAGAGATTGAAACATATATTATCTTTTTACTACCCTCTTTCATAATATATATTTATATATAGCATTCCAATTCTAAGTTTGCAATATTACTTTCCACCTTTAAGCCATTCACCATCATAGAAGATCTTCTCTACACCTGTCTCGTAATTATCACAAATCTCATCTTTCTTAAACCATATCTTCAACTCCCTCTCTGCATTCTCTACTGAATCTGAAGCATGTAACATAGTCATAGTAGACCTATCAATAGTATCTGCAAGAGCATATGTATCAATAGAATAGTCATTACGGATAGTACCAATATCACCCTCTGCTGGACTTGCACTTCCTAAAATCTTTCTAACCTGCGTAATAACACCAAAACCCTGAAATACCATAGCAACAATTGGACCACATGTAAGATAATCTATATTTCTCTGTCTAATCTTCTTCCCCTGTTCCAATGAATCCCACTCACTAACATCCTCACCTCTTGCAATAGCACCTTTCTTTGCTTTCTCACCAGTCTCAATCAAATATGCTTGCTCATCTTCGTAATGCTTCCCTACCTGCTCCTTAGTAGCATTCAACATCTTCATTGCAATCATCTTAATACCCTTTCTTTCAAATCTAGTTAGAATTTCTCCAACTAACTGCCTCTGCAATACATCTGGTTTAATTAAAACTAGTGTTCTTTCTTGAGCCATTTTTAATTTTTTCATCTGGAAAGATTCATTAAAATATTAGATAATATAGGATATCAAAAAAGATATGAAAAAGACAGAGGAAAGAAAAAATATGTTTCTAGAGATTTCCACCCAGAAAGATTGGGGTGAGAATTCATTGAACAAGATTCTTAGGAAGTATAAAAAAGAAGATGGGGGGATATATAGAAATGAGGAATTGGTAAAACTTCTTTCTTCAAAAGGAATACAGGATTCATTGAGTAAGAAAGAGAAGGAGATTATTGAGAAAAGAATTAGATTGAAACCTACTAGGAGTGATTCTGGTGTTGCTGTTGTTACTGTTATGACTATGCCCTACTATTGCCCTGGTAATTGTATTTTCTGTCCGAATGATAGGCTAATGCCAAAGAGCTATATCGCTTCTGAACCAGGTTCACAGAGGGCATTGAAGATGAAATTTGACCCATATGCTCAGGTGTTTAACAGGTTGGTTGCTTTGAAGAATGTTGGACATAATATTGAGAAGGTTGAACTAATTATTTTAGGTGGAACTTTTTCTGTTTATGATAATAATTACAAAATATGGTTTTTGAAGGAGTGTTTTAGAGCAATGAATAAGGTAAGAAAAAGTACAAAGAATTATGTAGATGCTAGAGAGTTTGCAATGGAGAGGACAGAGTGGAAAGATTTAGAGAAAGAGCAGGTAAAGAATGAACTGGCATATTGTAGGAATGTTGGCTTAGTTATTGAGACAAGACCAGATTTCCTTTCAGCAGGAGAACTTATGTATTTGAGAAAGTTGGGTTGTACGAAGATTCAGATTGGGATTCAATCTCTTTCGGACAAAGTTTTGAGAGAGAATGAGATGGGGAGGAAGAACGGGGATACGAAGAAAGCTTTTGAGCTTTTGAGAATGTTTGGTTTTAAAATTCATGGACATTGGATGCCTAATCTATATCTTTCTACACCTAAGGAGGATATTGGTGGATACAAGAAGTTGTTTAGTGAGGAGTATCAGCCAGATGAGATGAAGATCTACCCTACTTCCGTTATTCCTAATACTGAGTTGCATGATTTGTACGAACAAGGTAAATACAAACCATATGATGAGAAGACATTGGTAAAAGTTTTAGGTGAGTGTATTGAGACTACTCCTAGGTATTGTAGGCTTTCTAGGGTTGTTAGAGATATTCCTTCAAATGAGATTGCTGCAGGAAACAAGAAGACAAATTTGAGACAGATTGTTGAGGAATATTTGAGGAAGAAGGGTGTTGAGCCACAGGATATTAGAAGTAGGGAGATTAAGGGGGAGGAGATTTCTAAGAAGGATATTAAATTAGAGAAGATTATATACAAGAGTACTGTTGGTACAGATATTTTCATTTCATTTAGAACAAAGAAGAGTGACAAGATTTGTGGGTTTTTGAGATTGTTTTTGCCAAAGAAAGTATTGAGCAAAAAGCATAGGTTGGAGGAGTTGAGGGAGTGTGCAATAATTAGGGAGGTTCATATTTATGGGAAGGTTGTAGGAATAGATAAGGAGAGTAAGCAGGGAGAGTCTCAGCATTTGGGTTTAGGGAAGGAGTTAATTAAGATTGCAGAGGAGATTTCTAAGAAGAAAGGTTTTAAAAAGATTTCTGTTATTTCTGCGATTGGGACTAGGGAATATTATAGAAAGTTGGGATACAAGAGAGGGGATTTGTATATGGGGAAGAA
>CAZHSU010000007.1:0-12348 GCA_964535095.1 uncultured Candidatus Saccharibacteria bacterium
ATTAAAAAATTAAGACCTATCAATAAACTGATGCTTATCATCAATCTTTGGAACAATGATTTTCTTTAACAATCCTCTCCAAATAGAATCCTGCACACTCAATTTCCTCAACCAATCATATGTCAAAACTCTGTATGCGATATGTCCGCCATTTCTAGTTCTAAGATTAACAACATACTGCAAATCATCAAATGAGCCATAGAAAATATATCTAGTTGCATGAGCATGAGGCAAAAGATATTTCGTAAATTCATCTACAACCTCAATAGACATACACTCTTTCGCAGATTTTCTCCACTTCTTAATCATTTCATATGTCTCACTCAATCGCTCTTTATACTCCTTTTTCAATTCTTTCAACTGAGGAATATCCAGATAATTACAGAGGTAAAAACACTCCTCATTACTCCTATCCAACTCCTGATCCATATCCACACATTCATTAAATAGCGGAATAAATCTCTCCATACTTCTATGCCTATTCAAATCTTTCAATGTTCCAAGAGAAGCAAAACCCTCAATTTTAATTGCTCCACTCTGTCCAATATTCCCAATTGTATTATGGTGGTTATGATATTCAAAAAGAATCTCACTCAACTCCTCTTGATCTTCATCTGTAAATTCATACTCATTTTTAGAACCCAGAGGATTGAGAAGTGCTTCGTAATGTGAAATTAATGTCTCAGTACAATCTGGAGAATAGCTAACTTTAACGGATTCAGACTCACTCGAAGGGATTTCATTAATTTGCTCCCTACTAACATTCTTCTTCATATATTCCAAAATCTCTTTTGTGGAATTAACTCTTGTACTATTTGGATCTGTATGACGAATTAATCCTTCCGCTTCCCTTACATATCCTCTCGCTTCTAAAGTAGATTCCCCGAGAAGATTTAACAACAATTTTGCAATTTCATCTTCCACCACACTATTACTTCCTCCAAGATACCCAATTAATTCTGCCCAACTTCTTGCGGACATTAAATATGCAGAACTTGTATTCAAACCAACTGGAAGAAGATATCTAGAAATATCAAAGCTCCTTGCTTTTAAAACTGCTATCTCCTGCTTACTCTCCTTATTGATTTTAAAATATTTCATTAACTCCTCATTCGCTTTTTTATTCAAATCTCGGTAATCCTCTGCTTGTTTCAACATTATTCTTTCATATTCCTTCCTCACACTATTATCACTACAAACTTCTGATGGTATCTTAACAAATTGTGGATCTGAAAAATTCTGGTATCGTGTAGATCTTTCCTGTCCAGAGATTACAGAATTCATATAATATATACGCATAGCAGTAATCATTGGTATATTCTCAATACAAACAAACAGATCCGCCATATCACCTACGGATTTATGTCCATAGCCAGAGAATATTTTTTCCAACCTCTCTGCTGCATCTGTCCCACTATTTATGATTTCAGAAGCTATATCTACTACTGAATCTGCAGAACGACTATATCTTGCACCTAGATATGCATTAACTGAGGGTTGCCTATTTCCGCAATTATTCTGAAGAAGAGTAAGCACATGAAGTTTATTCCAACTAGACTCCGAGCGAAGTGAAGCGATATTTAAATCTTTACGATAGTTTAACTTCATGTTAATTTATGCCTGATATTTTAAATATGGCAGTAAAATCTCTAATCTCGTTTTTTAGGTTAATGAAATCTTCATTACTCTTACATTCTGTTAATGCTCTATGAATATATTCTGCAACTTTTTTCATCTCTTCTTCTTTCATTCCTCTAGTTGTAAGTGCAGGTGTTCCCAATCTAATTCCTGATGGATCCCAAGGTTTTCTAGAATCATTAGGAATTGTATTTTTGTTTGTTGTAATATTTGCTTTCTCCAAGATATCTGAGGCTTCTTTTCCAGAGATACCGATACTTCCTGTAATATCTACTAGGAACATATGGTTGTCTGTTCCTCCAGAAATTATTTTGTATCCTAATTCTGTTAATGACTTTGCTAATTGCTGTGCATTTAACACAACTTGTTTTGAATATTCCTTAAATTCCTCTGTTGCAGCTTGATGAAGAGCAACAGCTATTCCCGCTGTAATATGATTATGTGGTCCTCCCTGAAGTCCTGGGAACACTGCTTTATCTATCTTCTCTGCAAATTCCTCTTTGCACATTATCATGGCACCTCTTGGACCTCTCAGAGTCTTATGTGTGGTTGTTGTAATGACATCTGCATATGGAACTGGTGATGGATATATCCCAGAGGCAACTAATCCTGCAATATGTGCAATATCTGCAACAAGATATGCCCCTACCTCATCTGCAATCTCCCTAAACCTCTTCCAATCTATTATTCTGGAATATGCCGAGAAACCTGCCCAAATTAGTTTAGGCTTATGTTTCTTTGCCAATTCAAGAACTTCATCGTAGTTAATATATCCATTTTCATCTACACCGTAGCTTAATGAATTGTAATATTTCCCAGAAATGGATACTTTAAATCCATGGGTCAAATGCCCACCTGCATCTAGTGCCATACCTAGTGTATTATCTCCCGCCTCCAAGAGTGCAAAATGCACTGCTAAATTTGCAATCGAACCAGAATATGGTTGTACATTTACATGATCTACTTTGAAAATCTCTTTTGCTCTCTCTATTGCAGTTTCCTCTATCTCATCTACATATTCGTTACCATTATAATATCTTTTCCCAGCATAGCCTTCGGAATATTTATTTGTGAGAATAGAACCCATACTATTAAGAACATCTTCAGATACATAGTTTTCCGAAGCAATTAATTCTAATCCCTCTAACTGTCTTTCTTTTTCTTTCCTAATTAACTCTTCTATCTTCTTATCTATTTCCATTCTCATAACATCTCATTAAATTTAACATCAAACAAGCAATTGTCATTGGGCCAACTCCTCCTGGTACAGGAGTAATATATGATGGAATTCCAGCAACACTCTCTAAATCTACATCCCCTACTAATATTCCTGTTTCTGGATGCTTATTTGAACCAACATCTACAACTACACAATCTTGTTTTAGATAATTATTTTTAATTAGTAATGGCTTACCTGTCGCAGAGATTAAAATATCTGCAGTCCTAGCAATATCTTGAGTATTTATTGTATGTGAATTACAGATTGTTACAGTTGCATTCTTTTCTAACAACATTGCTGCTAATGGTTTGCCAATGATGATACTTGCTCCAATAATTACCACATTTCTGCCTAAGAATTTAATATTGTAATCTTCCAAAAGTTTAATAATGCCAACAGGTGTTGCTGGTGGTATTCCTGTTTTATCTTTCTGAAAAAGTTTTCCTAGATTAGTTGGAGTAAGACCATCTACATCTTTCTTTGGATCTATGGCTTCGAATACAATATTTCTATCTATATGTGATGGAAGTGGTAACTGAATCATGTAACCATCTACATTTTCATCTCTGTTTAACGAATCTACTAAGTGTAGAAGCTCTTTCATTTCCGTATTTTCATTAAGATGATGGACTTGCCCTATCATGCCAACTTCTTTTGCGGTTTTCTCTTTCATTCCAACATATTTAAGACTGCCATAATCGTCTCCGACAATTATCATGTCTAGTCTTGGAATCCTTTTTTCCTGGCTTTTAAGCTCCTCTATTCTCAAAGAGATTTCATACAAAATACTCTTTGACACTCTTTTACCATCAAGAAATTGCATTTTAAAATTTTAATAAGTTATATTATTTTTTATGACTATTAAGTTGGTTATTATATTCCTGTTGTAATCTCCCCTTTCGCCTCATTAATTCTTCCCAACTTCCAGATTCTACCACTTTCCCCTTATCTAAATAATATATACGGTCAAATTTGCTTAGGAAATTAGTATTCCTTGTAATGAAAATTAAGGAATTCTCCTTCCCCACAAATTTGAAAATATTTGGGAGTAGTTTTTCCGCAGAGACATCATCTATATATGTGAAAGGCTCATCCAGAATGTAAATATTCTTCTTTCTATAAAGCATCCTTGCAATTGCTAATCTCTGCCAATATCCAGGAGAAAGGTCTCTTCCAGATGGGAATGTCTTTCCTAGTATATTCGAATCGTCAATTCCTAGTTCTTTCTTTAACTTCTCACCATCTGTAACTTTCAAAACATCATTATACAAATCCGTATCTACATTCTTTCTCTGACCAGAAATTACAATATTCTCTCTAAAGCTGAAATGGTAGTTAATGTAATCTTGAAAAACAACTGACAATTTCTTCTTCAACTGCCCCCTATCCAGTTCCCTTGTTGGAATTCCTCCAAGAAGATATTCACCCTCGCTAACTCCATACAGCCCTGTTAATATTTTTACAATTGTACTCTTTCCTGAACCATCTCCACCAAAAATTGCTATCCTCTCACCAGGTTTCACTTCAATATTCAAGTCCTTTAATATTACTGTACTCTCATCATCTGGATATCTAAATGTTAAATTTCTGAATTCTAAAACGGGAGTTTCTTTTGGAAGTTTCTTCTTCCCATGATATTCATCACCAAATCCTTCGTACTCAATTAAATCAAAATATTTACTTATATACCCTAAGTTAACAGCAATTAATGAAATGGAATCTACAATGCTTGAAGCACTGGTATATGAAATATCTATATAGTCATAAATTGCTTTGAATGTACCAAAAGAAAGCTTTTTTACAACTGCAATCGAGAAAGCAAATATTACATAACCAAATTTCAAAATCTGCCCAAGAATACTGTAACCTCCTCTTGCTTTGTAGAAGTCTCCATGTGTTTTGAAAAATCCTACCAAATATTCATCATATTCTTCATCATATCTTCTTTTTAGATATCTATATATATTGTTTACCCTCAATTCTAAGAAATTGGAAATGGATAGTGCTGTATTTAATATATAGCTAAGATATCTTACTTTACCAATGGATTCATCTAGATATGCACGAATATCTTTTCTTCTGAAATATATAAATATTGCTTCTGGAAGGACAAAAAGCAGAAGTAGAACAGAAGATCCACCAACATATCTTAACAAGATCACCATTGCACTAATCAATCTCACAGTATTACTCAGGAGAATGGAGAAATTGTCATAAACACTTATCAATCTTGCAATTGAGAAAGAGGGAACAAATGCCAACATATCTTGAAACTCCTTTTTCTCAACATCCTGAAGGTTGGATTTTGAGACTTTTCCAATCATTTCGGACTGTGTTGTTTTCCATGCTTTCTCGTAAATAACTGTGTATAGATACTCTCTAATCTGTTTGCAGACTTGGGTAACAATCCAAAGAAGCAAAACTAAACCTAAAGTTTTGAAGGAGTCGGTAGAAAGATACTCTGCAAAATTGAAAGTCTCCCACTCCAAGAGGATTTTTGTTGTAGCATCGATAAATTTACCGAATACTGTAATACTATAAATCTCTGCTGCTGTAGATATCAAAAAAAGGAAATCCCTGAAAACTGCAACTATTGTGTAGTTTCCATAGATGAATTTTAGAACTTTTTTTAGAGTAGAGAATTCTCTTCTTAAATCTTGTAGAATCATTAAACTATAATATCATGGGAGAGGAAATATTAGAATGAGAGATGATGAGTTTTTGGAAGAAATGTTGTATGAGCTTTGGGAGAATCATTTTTGTGATGTGCCAAGGCAGAATTTGGTTGTAATAAAGTTTGGCAAATACTCCAAAAGACAGTTGGGGAGTATAAAACTTGCAAGAGAAGGAACAAAGATAAAGGGGTTAATGAAAAAGAGAGAAGATGAACTTCATGCCCAAGATATTCAAAGTGTTACTGTCATTACTATTACTAGATATTTTCAACATGATATTGTCCCAGAATTCATAATTCGCTCAACAATTGCTCATGAACTATGTCATTACACACATGGTTTCCATTCTCCACTTCAAAAACAGTTTGATCATCCACACCAAGGGAATGTCATTAACAAGGAATTGGCAAAGAGAGATTTGTTAGAAGAACAGGTGAAAGCAGATATATGGTTGAAAGAGAACTGGCTAAATATCGTTAACAAGAGATTTTAATAGAGATATTTTCCTCTCTATTATTTCCATCTCTCTTTTTGATATTTTCTCCTTTTTGTACACTTTCCTAAAACATCTATTTATACTTTTCAACTCCTTTTTAAGTTTCTTTTCATTCATATAAATATTTTAACTTTTTCACATCACAAAATTATCACAAAAAGATATTTAATTTCATATATATGTAATATCCGTCTATTCTAACAATTTTAATATGTAACTAGAATCTATATATATGAAGAACAATTATGTTGGTGAGAATATTAAAATATATCGTGAGAGAAAAAACTATACTCAAAAAGAGTTAGCGGAGAAGATTGGGAAAACTTGGGAAATGGTTTCTAGATACGAGAGAGGAGAGAGTTCCCCATTTCTGCAGTTGGATAATCTTGCGAAGGCTTTAGATGTAGATCCAAGAGATTTGTTAAGGGATAGTTCATCTTCGGATAATTATTCTGCAAACAAAGTCCCATTTTTTGATGCTATTCCTAGAAACTTTGATTTCAAGAATTCATATATTTTCTATCCTGCCCCTGACTGGATGATCAGGTTGGATAGGGATGTTTTTGCAATTAGTATGAATTTAATTAAATCCAAGAGAGATGATATTGAGGAGTTAGGCTGCATTTTTATTGCTCCTAGCATTGATATTACAAAAGGAGATTTGGTTTTAAGAAGAGTTAATGATGAGTTGGTTATTGAGGAATTGAGAGGAAAGGGGGAGAATATTCTTGGGAAAGTTATAGCAAAAGAGGTAAGGTTTGTTTAGAACCCTACCCCTTTGAGATTTCGCACTTAGATTACATCATTCCGTTCATAGCACCCATCTCATTGCCATGAGAATGTTCTTTCTCATCCTTAATCTCAGCAACAACAGCCTCTGTTGTAATTAACATAGAAGCAACGGAAACTGCACTAGAAAGAACAAATCTAGTAACCTTAACAGGATCAATAATACCGGCTTCAATCATATCAACATACTCACCACTCTTCGCATTATATCCCGTATTGCCACTACATTTGTCTGCAATGACAGCACCATCTGCCCCTGCATTCTCTGCAATCTGCTTCAAAGGCTCACTCAAAACATTCTTCAAAATTTCAATACCTAATTGTTCATCTGCATCCTCCAACTTAGCCTTTTCTAAAACTTTCTTAGCATTATGCAAAGCAAGACCACCACCAACTACAACACCTTCCTCAATAGCGGCCCTAGTTGCATGAATAGCATCTTCAATCCTCATCTTCTTCTCCTTCGCTTCAACTTCAGATGCAGCACCAACTTTAATCACTGCAACACCACCTGCCAATTTAGCAAGTCTCTCCTGAAGTTTCTCCTTGTCATAATCCGAAGAAGTATTCTCCATCTGTGCCCTAATTTCCTTAACTCTCTCTTCAATATTCTTCTTTGTTCCTCTACCTTCAACAATAATTGTCTTCTCCTTAGAAATAATAACCTTCTTAGCAGAACCCAAATCTGTTAATTCCACCTTCTCCAAGGTCTTTCCTAACTCCTCTGAAATAAAGTCAGCACCTGTTACAATACAGAGATCCTTAAGCATCTCCTTCTTCCTATCTCCAAAACCAGGTGCCTTAACAGCAACAACATCTAAAGCTCCTCTCAATTTATTAACAACAAGAGTTGCCAAAGCCTGATTCTCAATATCGTCAGCGATAATGACCAAAGGCCTATCTGCTGCACCAAGAACCTTCTCTGCAATTGCCTGAATATCCTGCAAGTTAGAAAGCTTCTTGTCTGTAATGAAAACATATGGATTATCCATCACTGTTTCCTGTGTCTCCGCATCATTTACAAAATATGCACTGACATAGCCATTATCAAATTCCATTCCTTCCGTATACTCAACCTCATCTTTAAAACCCTTAGCTTCTTCAACGGTAATCACACCATCTTTACCAACCTTCTCAAAAACTCCTCCTATCATATCACCCAATTCCTTATCATTATTTGTAGTAATAGTAGCAACCTGTGAAATTTCTTCCTTTGTTGTAATCTTTTTTGCTTTCTTCAAAAGCTCCTCAGAGACTAATTCTGCCCCCTTATCCAAACCTCTTTTAAGAGAAATTGGATTAGCACCTGCTGTAACATTCTTAAATCCTGCATTAGCAATTGCTTGTGCAAGAACAGTAACCGTAGTTGTACCGTCTCCTGCCAAGTCATTCACCCTGTTAGATGCCTCTTTAATCATCTCTACACCAACATTACTAAAAGCATCTTTCCCTTCAATCTCTTTAGCAACTGTAACACCATCTTTCGTAATTACTTGACTACCAAAAGACTTTGCAATCGCCACATTTCTGCCCTTAGGGCCAAGTGTCACCTTAACTGCATCAGCAATAGCATCAACACCACTCTTAAGAGCTTTTCTTGCCTCCTCGTTATATATAATTTCTTTTGCCATATATGTTAAAAACTAATAAATTAAGTAGAAAAAAGCTATTTAATAACAGCTAAAATATCGTCGTTATCCAAGAGGAAATACCTCTCTCCATCAACTTCAATCTCATCAGGTGAATACTTCTTAAAATATATTCTGTCACCCATCTTAACATTGAAGCTAACATCTTTTCCTTTCACCTTTCCCTCACCAAGCTTCGCAACGATTCCGGTTTCAGGCTTCTGATCATCAGTAGATGAAGGTGGCAAATACAATCCTGCGGAAGTTCTTTCCTCAACAGCATCTGGAGTCACTAAAACTCGGCCTCCCAATGGAGTAATTTTTATTTCTTTTCCCATAAATCTAGCAGATTAAATTAATGACTGCTAATTGTATCACAGCAACACCCCTCTTGCAACTACGGAACAACCACCAACCTGGTCTGTGAGTTTACCCTTTAACAGAGAGGTTTTATCCCTGTTTTTAATCGAAATTTAACGTTACTAGGGGGGGAAATCATTAACGAACACCCTTTATCACAATAGAGTCTTCCAATAGATCAATATTCTGTATACTTTTCCCAAGGAAATTGTTCTCAATAACCAAAATAATTGCATCACTAATCCCTTTATTAACATCCCCTAAAAACTTCTTAGCAAAAGTTCTAGGTACTTCCATATCCCCAATATAGAATCCATTAGAATAAACCTCCAAAGTCTCCCTATTATCCTTTACAATATCCATCCCTACCCATGGCAACTGCAAAAAGTCCACTTTAGGATGCAAATATACTCTCCATATACCCTTTTGGGAAACCAAGCACATCTGGTCAATATTAAAAGTCTCATTCTGCTTCATAGAATTCCTCAAAACCAACAACATCTCCCTCTGAGTAAAAGTCATGAACTCAGTTTTCCCTGCTGACATAACGAAATTCTCAATCCTATCCAAGAGATTAACCTCTTCATTAAAATCTTCATCATGGGTACACACAACATTCTCCATCCCATTAAAAAATTGATTCTTCCAAGAAAAATACCTAATAGCAACAAAACCAACAACCAACAAAACAACTATTAAAACTCCGAGAAAAATATTTCTTAATATCTTCATCTATGCCCTCTTAAATATCTTATTCCACACATCCTTAACCTTCTCCTCATAAAACTCAATCTCTTTAATCCCAAAAACCTTAGAACCAAGCCAATATGACAGAGCCCCATAAATTGAAACAACTCCTGTCAACACAATTATTGCCCATGTTCTAGAAGTATCCAATTTGAAATCAAACAATTTAAACATCAAATACATTCCAAAAACCATTAAAACTGTATTAAGCAACTTCATTAACAAAGGCTTAATTGTATTCTTGTATGTAGTAACCTTTACCTTCTTGTTCAAAAAGATAAAAAGGAGAATCACTTCAACAAATGAAGCAATACTTAGACTTAATGAAAGACCACCAACAGCCATATCTGAAGTTCCCCTTGTTGTACACCATTTCATAAAATCCCCAAAGAAAGACTTAACGACCTCAAGAACACCACTACCATTCGCCGAAGAAATTTGCTTCCCAACTTCAAGAACAATTGGTCTCCAATCATAATAATGGCTGAAGAAGTTTGTCAGGAAATATGCCAAAACAATATTAATAACAATTCCAATTACAACAGGAATAAGTGGTCGCCATGTATCCTTCAATGCATAATATGCCCTTAATACAATCTGAGATAGTGTCTGGGCAACTATCGACAATGACAACAAAGCAAGACTCCAAGCTGTTAGAAGAGTCGCTCTCCAGTCAAACTCTCCAACTCCGTAAACCAAACGAACAAGAGGCAATCGCAACACCACTAAAATCGCAACAATTGGAAGAACTAAATATAATGAATTCTGTATTGAAGTATTAAACAACTTCTTAAACTTCTTCTCATTCTCACAATTCTCTGCAAGATCTGGAAGAGCAACCTGTGCTACTGCACTTCCCACAATATTCACTGGGAACATATGGAGACTTAATGCAAACTTGTATGAACTTAAAGCTCCTGGTGCAAGGGTAAAACTAATAAAAGTATTAACAATAACATTTACCTGCTCCCCCACTATTGCTAATGTCCTAGGTAATGCCAATTTCAATGCTTTCCAAATCTTTGCATCTTTAAATGCTAAAACAATACCTTTACCAGAAGGTTTGAATTTTGTACGGAAATATTTCAAAAGAGACGGAAGTTGTACTGCCAAATGTACTAAAGAACCAATAACTGCGGAAATTGCGACACCTGTAACTCCCATATTAAAAAAGTTCACAAGGAGAAAAGAGCCAACAATCATTGCTAAATCATAAAAAAGAGGTGCTAAAGAAGTTACAAAAAATTGCTTTCTAACCTGTAAATATCCTGTCAAAATACTACTCATTCCTAGAAGAATTGGTGAAAGAAGAAGAATTCTTGTTAGCTTTACAAATAGATTAAAATCCGCAGGTGTTACTCGAGATGCAAAACCAAGAACATTCTGCATACTGTCAGAACCTATCAGTAAACTTGCAATTTGAGGTGTGAAGACTAACAATAGAATTGCCAAGAATGTAATTATAGCCCCAACTACAATTATCAGATTACTGAAGAACTTATGTAGTTTTTCTTCTCCCTCTTTATGGAAAATTTCAGATAACAGAGGGATAATTGCAGCATTTAATGATCCTGCAACAGTTATCATAAATAGTGTATCTGGAATGGTGAATGCTGCCCAGAATATGTCTAATTCATGGGAAGCACCGAAGAGTTGGGCAATTACCCTTAGTTTTAAGAATCCTAATACTTTAGTGATAAAAAGAATCGCCATGACGACATAGACACTATTCTTTTTCTTCGCTATTTCTGACATTTAGCAATATTTTCCTATTTTAGGTGTACAACATCATAAAACAAAGATGATTTTTTAGCAATTATCAACCAACCAGGTCTGTCAATTTAGTATTACTCTATCTATAAAAATAGACTCTTTTAACCATTTTTTAACATTGTTATCGGATATTCTCCTGTAATATTGTTAAAATTCGATTAAAAGTATCAACTAACCTATACAGGAAGCACAGAAATTGACAGACCTGGTCCGTAATAAAAATCAAATTCATCTAGATTTCATTTCTATATTCTAAAATATAATATGCCTACTCTACTTGACATCATATTTCCTAAATCATGCACCATCTGTTCTAAGCATGGTGAATATTTGTGTGATAAATGTAGGAGACTTTTCAAAAAAAGTATTCCTGAGTGTTATGTTTGCAGAAGAATTTCTGGGGGATATATTACTCATGAGAAGTGTTTAGGGAAATATTCTTTGGACTCTATGGCTGTTCTTTGGGAATATAATAAGCTTAGTTCTGGATTATTGAAGAAATATAAATATGGGTTGGCTACAGATATTGAGAAGAGTATTGAGGATCTTCTTCTAAAAAGGTTAGCAGAGATTGAGAGTTCTGTGCAGAAGAAGAATACTCTTTGTATTCCTGTCCCTATTTCAAATACTAGATTAAGAGAAAGGGGATTTAACCAAGTAGAAGGGATTGGTATGTGTGTTGCAGATTTTTTAGATGTTAATTTTTCTAAGGATATTGTTTTTAGAAGAGATGGGAATGATGTTCATCAGTCGTTACTGGATAAGGATGAGAGGTTTGAGAACAGGATTGGGTTTTTTGTTAATAATTTTGATTTGTTAGAGAATATTAATGAGGTTGTTATTGTTGATGATGTTGTTACTACTGGTAGTACTATTGAACAGGTATGTAGGGTTATTAAGGAGTTTAATAGTAATATTATTGTTAGAGGTATCTGTTTGTTTAGAGGAAGACCATATTATATTAAGAAGGAAGGAGACAAAGATTAGTGTTGTGGGTATATATACTTAATTATACCATATTAT
>CAZHSU010000007.1:12448-15975 GCA_964535095.1 uncultured Candidatus Saccharibacteria bacterium
GGAAGGAGACAAAGATTAGTGTTGTGGGTATATATACTTAATTATACCATATTATAGGGCTGTTTAGCAAAAACTGTCTTTTCTTATACAAATTTCTGATCTAAAGGTTTATCAAATTTGTTTTTCTCCTTGTCATATGTTCTCTTCTCACAATAATCAAGCTTCTCTTCCATTACATCAACTAATTTCTCTGAATTATGGAAATCTTCTGCAATATTTGCAATCTTACAAGCAAAGATAATAACATCTGTAACCTCAGCAGGAACCTCATCCCATTTTTTCTCAAGGATAGCTTTCGAGACTTCTCCTACTTCTTCTGTTAATTTAAGAATTGCGATTTTAAGAGACTTCTCCTCATCTTGTGTAATTCCTTTCTTAAGAGAAAATTCTCTCTCCCACTTCTGGATATCTTGAATATTCATAATATATTATAGCTGACTTAATGCTTTTCTTTCAAGGGAGATAGTCCCTCAGAGGTCAAATAGCCAAGATTTGTTGGTAGAAATATCCCCTATTTACAAAGAAAAGAGAGGCTATTACACCTCTCTTTTCAGAATCCAAGACCAAGAAGATTATTCTACAACTTCACCTTCCTTAACATCATCCTTCTTCTCTTCCTTGTCTTCCTTCTTATCACCATCATCTTTCTTCTCCTCAGACTTAGCAGCCTCCTCATACATCTTAGAACCAATCTCCTGCATAACAGTTGATAGCTCCTCAGACTTCTTATCTACCTCATCTAAATCAAAGTCATCTTTGGTAATAAGTTCTTTAAGAGTATCCACCTTCTCTTGAATATCCTTCTGCTTATCTTCCTCTATCTTCTCCTTATTCTCTTTAATAAACTTCTCAGCAGTAAAGCATAGAGTATCTGCATTATTTCTCTTCTCAGCTCTCTCCTTCTTCTTCTTATCCTCGTCAGCATTCTTCTCTGCATCCTTCACCATCTTCTCTATCTCATCATCACTAAGACCAGTAGAGGCTGTAATTGTAATCTTCTGCTCCTTCTTAGTTGCAAGATCTACTGCCTTCACATTAAGAATACCATTGGCATCAATAGAGAAAGTAACCTCTATCTGAGGAACTCCCCTAGGTGCTGGTGCAATACCATCAAGCATAAATCTACCTAAAGTCTTATTATCCCCTGCCATTTCTCTCTCTCCTTGAAGAATATGAATCTCAACACCAGGTTGATTATCCGCCGCAGTAGAGAAAATCTGTTTCTTCTCAACAGGAATTGTAGTATTCCTATCTATCAACTTTGTCATAACACCACCCAAAGTCTCAAGACCCAAAGATAAAGGTGTAACATCTAAAAGTGTAATATCTTTAATATCTCCACCTAACACACCACCTTGAATTGCAGCTCCCGAAGCCACAACTTCATCAGGATTCACTCCCTTGTTTGGTTCTTTTCCAAAAATCTCCTTAACCTTCTTCACAACAGCTGGCATTCTTGTCATACCACCAACAAGCAATACTTCATCAATATCCTTCATATCCAAATCTGCATCCTTAAGAGCCTTCTTACATGGCTTCTCAGTCTGCTCGATTAAATCTGCAACCAACTTCTCCAACTGAGATCTAGTCAAAGTCTCCTTCAAATGCTTTGGTCCTTTATCTGTTGCTGTAATATATGGAATATTAATCTCTGTCTCTTCAGAAGTAGAAAGCTCTATCTTTGCTTTCTCAGCACCCTCTTTCAATCTCTGAAGTGCAGTCTTATCATTTCTCAAATCCATACCCTCTTTCTTCTCAAACTCATCTGCAAGATAGTCAATAATCTTTTGGTCAAAGTCATCACCACCTAAGTGAGTATCACCATTAGTAGCAAGAACCTCAAAGACACCATCACCCATCTCAAGAATTGAGATATCAAAAGTACCACCACCTAAGTCGAAGACCGCAACCTTCTGATCCTTCTTATCATCAAGACCATATGCCAGAGCAGCAGCCGTTGGCTCATTTACAATTCTCTTCACCTCAAAACCTGCAATCTTACCTGCATCTTTAGTTGCCTGTCTCTGAGAGTCATCAAAATATGCTGGAACTGTAATAACTGCCTCCTTAATTTCCTCACCTAAGAATTCCTCTGCATCTTTCTTCATCTTTGAAAGAACCTTTGCAGAAATTTCTTGTGGTGTATACCACTTATCTCCCATCTTAACCTCAACACCACCACTAGATGACTTCCTCATCTCAAATGGGAGCAATTTAGTATCTCTCTGTACTTCCTTATCGCTCCAAGGTCTACCAATTAATCTTTTTACAGAATATATTGTACCTTCAGGATTAACCACTGCCTGATTCTTTGCTGGAGAACCAACAGAAATCTCACCCTTCTCGTCTTCTGCAACAACAGAAGGAGTCAATCTACTTCCCTGCGCATTAGATATAATTGTAGGTTTTCCACCCTCCATAAAAGCCATTACAGAGTTTGTTGTACCTAAGTCTATTCCTATTATTTTTGACATATATTTTAATATTTTAAAAATTAAATTCTATTTATTTTGACACTATAACCTTAGCATCTCGAATAACTGTACCATCCAATGTATACCCAGGTTGAATTACTTCCATAACCTTACCTGGTTCATTCCCTGGAACAGTTGCAAGAGCCTCATGTATAGATGAGTCAAACATATCTCCAATTTGTGGAAGATATGTTTTCAAACCTATACCAATAAGAGCCTTGTTAATAGCATCAAAAGTCGCAGTAATACCAACCAACCATGCCTTGCCCTCTTCATTTAGAGAAAGATTCTTAGAACTATCAATTGCAAGCTTCATCGCATCTAAAGATGGCAAGAACTCTTCTGCCAAAGACTTCTTCATCTGAAAAAACGAAATCTCTTGCCTCTTCTCATTATTTACTAACAGATTATGATAATCTGCAAGAGCTCTTTTCAGCTGATTCTCAACCACCAACTTCTCATCCTCTACCTTATCTATAGTAAGAGCCAACTCCTGAATTTTCTTCTCCATTTCGACAACATCTCTATTATTTCCAACATTGCCATTTTGTACATCATTTTTTTTCATAATTTTTTATCTACAAATTTATCTCCACCCAGAAATGGATGATTCTAAAGCTTTCTTCACCTCTCCAAGTGCTGGAACAACAACGGAATAATCCATTCTCTTCGTTCCAATTACACCAACATATGCTTCATTCTTATCCCAAAAAGGAACCTTGGTAAATGCGATTGCAACTTCCGAAAGATCTTTAATTCCCAACTCTTTGCCAATTATTAAGGTAACTCCAGAAGCAGAATACTTCGTGGTAAGATTTCGTAAGAAAGAATCATCTTCTAAAATATTAAATATTGTTTTCAATCTCTCAATCTTCTTAAACTCACCATTTTTCAAAAGCTGGGAAATACCCCAATATCTAATCTCTCCATCTAGAATCATGAAAACAAGACAATCTGTTTCTTTAGTGAGTAACTCCAAAATCTCCTTAACCAACATGTTTCTATCAAACCTATCTCTATAAATTCCCTGTCTAATCTCTACACTAACCAATG
>CAZHSU010000008.1:0-1233 GCA_964535095.1 uncultured Candidatus Saccharibacteria bacterium
ATCTAGATTGAAATATAATATCCTTGGTTGTATCTGTTCCCAATTATCTTTATCCCTATTCCCCTTTTTGTCTTTTTGTTAATTCTACAAATAGTACTTTTGGTGTTTGGGTTTTCTACTCTACAATACGGACATTCCTTCCGAAGAATATCTTCAAAAATGCTTAGTTCATTGTTTGTTAATAATACTCTGCAATCATTGTAAATGATGGAGGAAGTATCTCTACATACTGTAATCCCTTTATATTTATACCGATGTGTGGAATCCTCATGAAATCCTAAATACCTTTTGATTAAACAGAAAAGCCAATATTTGAATTCTGGGAGAGTGAGGATGTGTTCTATGCCATTTGAAGAGAGTTGTCCCATCTCTTTTTCTGTGATTTTATTGACAATGCAAATTATCTTACAGTGCCACTTTAAATCTGTTGGAATATCTCTCTGTTCTCTCTTGTCCAGAATGATTAAGTCTGCTTCTTTTGTGCAATCTGAATTTACTACAATCTCAATTGAACTAAATGTTTTTCTTAGCTCATTTATCAAAACCCTATCTTTGCTTAACAGAAATAGTTTCTTGCAATCCTGAGATTTCATGTATAAATGATATCAGGGAATTATTACAAAATGATTACATTTTGATAATTTTATTAACTACCTCATTGATAGCTAATGTGTCTTGTGTTTTCTCCAACATATTCTTCAGTAGCACCTTTTGCTCCTTCATCTCATTTTCCCCAATAATCCCAACCCATTTGATATTTTTCCTATCTGCATACTTTAAGGAAATTTTGAGTTTCTGAATATTTGGATATACATTTGTAATGATGCCTTCTTTTCTAAGCTGGTCTGCAATTTCCATTGTGTATGCAATACAATCCTCATCCATAGGAATAAGGAGGATATTATCTGTTGAGGTTTCTTCTTTCAAAAGTCCTCTATCTTTAATGACTTCTGTTAATCTTTCAAGTCCAAAGGATGTTCCTGTTGCAGGAACTTCCTTTCCGAGATATTTGGAGACAGCTCTGTCATATCTACCACCACCACTTACAGATCCAATTCCACCATCAATTATTTCATATTCCCATACGGGGCCTGTGTATGAAGCAAGTCCTCTTGTGAGAGTTGCATCAAATTGTGCAAACTCTGCCATACTCTTATCACTTCTCACAATCTCAAGAATATTCCTCACATCATTAAGACCTTTCATCCCAGCTTCAGAATCTTTGAGAACACT
>CAZHSU010000008.1:1333-12673 GCA_964535095.1 uncultured Candidatus Saccharibacteria bacterium
GTAAACTCTCTTAGCCTACCCTTCTGTACATTCTCTGCTCTCCACACATTCTGTATCTGGTATCTTTTGTAAGGGAAAGCTATATTATTATAATTCTGTGCAACAGCTCTGCACATAGGAATCATTAACTCATACTTAAGCATAACATCTCTATCTCCGTTATCTTTAAATTTGTAATACAATTTCTCTGCTTCCTCCCCACTCTGTCCAAGAATCAATTCAGAATATTCCAAAGCAGGAGTTTCTAAGGCTTCAAAACCATATAAAATAGCGGTTTCCCTAAACAAATCCTTGAGGAAATTACGGATTTTCATGTCCTCCGCAAAATAATCGTAGAAGCCTTTTAATGTTTTGGGTTGTATTTTCTCTGACATAATAGTTAATTATAGCATGTATTGAAATTACACACCAAAGTGAGATAATATAGAAGTATGAAATATAGTGTAGGTTTCTCAAATAGTCGAGGAGTTTCCAAAAGGAAATCTCCCTCAAAGAGTCTTCTAGGCAAATCATATAAGCCTGGAAAGTCTGGCTTCGACAGATATAAAAATATTAAAAAGTATGCTTCTAAGAACTTAGGAAGCAAAACAGCTAAGAGTGGTGCGAAGGGAAGACCAGAAGGTCTCAATAAGAAGAAGTGGAAAAAGATTGGAATTATTGCTGTTGGTGTTGTCTTCTTTATTGGTTGTGTCATTCTGATAGCAGCTGGTGTTTATCTTAAAAAATTAGGCAATTCTCTTCCATCTCCTAATGAATTAGTTTCTAGAGCTTCAGATCAGAGTACACAGATTTTGGATAGAAAGGGAAATGTTTTGTATACCGTATATGGTGATAAGAATAGAGAGTTTGTTTCAATTGATAAAATCCCAGAGCATACAAGAAAAGCACTCTTGGCAGCAGAAGATGCAGACTTCTATCAGCATAAGGGTATTGACTTAATAGGTATTGCAAGAGCTCTTATTCAAAACCTTCGAGGTAGAGAGGTTGTTAGTGGTGCGAGTACATTGACTCAGCAGTTGGTAAAGACGACTTTGCTTTATGATATTTTGGGAGATGAGGCATATGAAAAGACTATTTCAAGGAAGATTAAGGAGATTTTGATTACAATGCAGGTTGAGCAGACTTTTAAGAAAGATGAGATTTTGCAGATGTATATGAATGAGGTGCCACTTGGAGGTGTTAACTATGGTTTCCAGGCTGGTGCACAGGCATATTTTGGTAAAGATGTTGGAGAGCTGACTCTTTCTGAGAGTGCAATGTTAGCAGGTCTTATTCAGAGTCCAGGTTGGTATTCTCCTCTTTTTGGAGGAGATCCAGAGATGGCAGAGGTTAGGAAGAATTATGTTTTGGGACAGTTAGAAAGCAAGGAGAAATTGTTTGGTATTCCGAAGGAGGAGATTGAGAAAGCAAGAGAAGAGCCATTGGTTTATAATCCTAAGAAGATTGATATTAAAGCTCCACACTTTGTTTTCTATGTTAAAGCTCAGTTGGAGGAAGAGTTTGGTATTGATATGGTTGAGAAAGGTGGACTTAAGGTTACTACCACTATTGACCCTACTTTGCAGTCTATTGCAGAAGAAGAACTTCAAAAAGGAGTTCAGAGTGCAGCTGTTAGGTATAATGCCAATAATGGTGCAATGATAGTGTTAGATCCAAAGACAGCACAGATTCTTTCAATGGTAGGCTCTGTAGATTATTGGAAGACTGATGATCCACGAATTGATGGTAATGTTAATATCACGACAAGTTATAGACAGACAGGTTCTGCTGTAAAGCCATTTGTATATCTTAGTGCTATGGCGGCTAAGGGTACAGGTCCTTGGATGGTAGCTCCGGATATTAGTACTATTACCTTTGGAAATTATGATCCTCCTAACTGGGATCTTAAATATAATGGTCTTATTACTGCAAGAAAAGCTCTTGTAGATTCTAGGAATGTCCCTGCTGTATATATGTTGCAAACTGGAGGGATTGATAACTATCTTCAGCTTATGCAGAAATTAGGTGTGTCAGGGATGGAGAACAAGTCTAGTTATGGATTGAGTTTAGCTTTGGGTACTGCAGAGATGAAGATGCTTGAGTTTGCAAATGCTTATGCAACACTAGCAAACGGTGGAGTCAAACATGATCCTGTTTCTATTCTTAAAGTTGAAAATTCTAAAGGTGAAGTTTTGAAAGAGAATAAAGATGATGAAGGGAAGAGAGTTATTGATGAGAAAGAGGCCTATCTTGTTAACTGGATGATCTGTGATTTACAAGGTTTCGGTGACAGGGTGGATAGCAGATATTTCAATATAAAAGGGAAAAAAGTTTGTGGGAAGACAGGTACGACAAATGGTCCAAAAGATTTAATTGCATTCTTGTATAATCAGAGTCTTGTTGTGGGTGTCTGGAATGGAAATAATAATAATATAGATATGCCTGCAGCTTGGTCTACGACAGTATCTCTTCCACTTGCAAATGCATTTATGCAGAGAGTTATAGATTCTTATGGTGAATTCAATTTCAATAGACCTGCTGGAATTATGACAACAACAGTATGTAAAGATACGGGAGCAACTCCTGCTGAAGGTGTTGATTGTCCGAAGGAAGCATCTATTTATATTTCTGGAAGATCTCCTCAGGTGGATAATAGAAAATCTATTGAGATATGTACTGCAGATGGAAAGATTCCTACAAACTTAGAAATAGCGAAGCAGTATGGTTTAACTACAACAAAGATGCTTTTGACTACAAAGTTAGATAATTCTGCACAGGAAGAAGCTTACAGGAAATTCCTTAATGAGACTGGGACATATATCTTTGAGATGCCAGAGAGTGGTGTTTGTATGCCTCCTCTTGGTCCAGATGGTGCCCCTCTTGTAGAGATTACAACTCCAACTGCAGGACAGGCATTTGAGACAGGAAAGGGGATTGAAATAAGAGGGAATGTTGTGGCAAATGGTCCTCTTAGTGCATTTAGTATAACTGTCGGTGGACAGGCTATTGCAGGATTAAGTGCTTCTACTGTAAGGGCAGATGGTAGTTTTGTAGTTAACTATGTTGTTCCAAGTGGAATGAACGGTTCTAAGCAGATTGTTGTTAGTGCAAAGGATGGCAGTAATAAGGTTACAAGTAAGAGTGTGGCAGTTATTTTAGGTAATCCTTCTGCGACAGCATCTATTAACTTCCTAGATTATCAGGGAGGAAGTGAGATCGCGAAAGGTAGAGAGGTTATTATTCAAGTAAATGGAGGAACACAGATTTCAGATGTTAAAATAACATTAAGTGGTTATTCCAACCCAATAAGTGTTAGTTCATTACCGAATAATAGATGGAGTATCCTAATTCCAAATGATGCACAAGTAGGACCAGCAACAATCAAAGCAACTGCGATGGTAGATGGTAATGCTATAGAAAAATCAATTAGTGTTACGATTAAATAACTTTCGCATTAAATGACTCTGCGAATTTCCTAGTTACTTTATCTGTTATCTTCTTTATGTCCTTCTCATTTGCAGTCCTATCATATTTGCTTGCAACAATTCTTAATGTTGTTCTCTTCAGTTCTGGCTTCTTCATATTCTTATAAATATCTATACACTCTACTCTAGCCCAATTATCCTTGTCATTTATTATCCTCTTCAACTCATCAACCATTTCTTGGCAAGCAACACTATCATCTGTCTCAAAATTAAAATCTATGGAGAATGTTGGATATACAGGAACCTCAGCATAATCCTCTTTCTTAATCCCAATCTCCAATACCCTATTTAGGTTAATATCAATAGCACAACTATAATCTGAAAGCTTATACTCTTTCTTAATATTCTCCTTAAACTCCCCTACAATTCCAATTGCTACCTTTCCTAAGAAGCAGATAGCGGAAACATTAGGGTCAAACATCGGCAAGACAGCTTTTACATCCTCTGGTAAATCCTGCTCTGTAGAATCAGCAATCAAAACATAATTACAACTAGTTGTATTCAAAATCTTCTCTACATACTGCTTACCCCAGTAAAATGCAGAACCACTCTCCTTCACTTTCTCCTTATTCAAAATAGCTGAAAGGTGCCAATCCTCCTTTGGTAGATTATCTTCACCAATATATCCTTTAATATGTGGAATATTAAGTTCAAAAAGACCAAACTCATCGAACCCTCTCTCAATATTTTCCTTACACTTTGGAAGAATACTTTGTAACAATGATATTCTCATAAAGGAAAGTTCTGGAGAAAGAGAATTCTTCACAACATATGTAAGATTCAGATCCAGATTACTCTTCTGGAAGTTTGCCTGACTAGTAAAGCTATATGTCAAAATTTCATTTGCACCAAGATTTGCAAGGGTTTTTCTAATATTCTTCTTCAAGTTGAAAACCTCATTTTCTTCCAATGGTGCAATGTTTTTCTTTGGAAGATTAATATCTATATTATTATATCCATATATTCTAGCAACATCTTCATAGATATCTTCGGGGATACTTACATCTGTTCTCCAACTTGGAACAATAACGGTAAAGAGTTCTTTGACTTTAGATTTAATCTTGTATTCAAGAGAAAGGAGGAGTTTTTCTACCTCTTCTCTGCTTAGGGACATACCAATCTTTGTATTTAATCTATCCAAATTAAGAGTTACCAATTTCTCCGTGTATGGCTCTCTGTAGATATCTATAATCTCTGATGCAACTTTACCCCCTGTTATCTGTTTCGTGAGTTCTACTGCCTTCAGGAGGGCTGGAATACACATCTCAGTATCTAGAGCATGTTTATACTTGGTAGCTGCATCAGTAGAAATCCCAAGTGCCATAGATGTTCTTCTAATATTGTTTTTATCGAAGTTTGCAGATTCAAAAATAATTCTCTTTGTATTCTCATCTATACTCGAGTCTTTTCCACCAATCACACCCGCTATTGCTATTGGATTCACACTATCTGCAATTACCACGACCCTATCATTTAACTCATGAACTTTCCCATCCAATCCTAAAATCTTCTCATCCTCCCTTGCCATTCTTACATTAATAGTCACTTTGTTATTCGGACTTGTATCAGTATTAATAATTTTGTCGTAATCAAAAGCATGTAATGGTTGTCCGAAAAGTGCAGATACATAATTTGTAATATCTACAATACTATTTGTTGGTTTTATGTCTAATCTAATGAGTGCAGATTTAAGCCATATTGGTGATTCTCCATTTGTAATGGAATCCATTGCAACTACTGTGTATCTTGGACAGAGGGCTTCAGCATCATTAGTAACTTCAATATTTAGGCAATTATCTTCTGCTTTTAGATTCTTCTTTTGATTTGTATACCAAGTGGGACTTTCAAATTTTTTGCCTGTAATTGCTGCTAGTTCTCTTGCCATTCCTACTAATCCAAAGAGATCTCCCCTATTTGTTAATGCCTTGTTTTCTACATCAATAGAGAAATCATTGAGGTTGTAGTATTCCATGAATGGCGTCCCAGGAATAGCATCTTCTGGAAGTCTCATGACTTTTTCATGATCTGCTCCAAGATTTAGTTCTTTCTCTGAGCCAAGCATTCCAAAAGATTCAACACCCCTTAGTTTGACAGCTTTTATAATAATTGGTTCTTTCTCATAAACGGAGATTGGAACAGAACTTCCTGGCTTGATATATGCAACTTTATCTCCTATTTCCAGTGTCTTATCTCCTGCCACTATCTGTATTCTTGTATCTTCCCCTGCAAATATTTTGTATACTCCGAGTTTTTCAGCATCTGGGTGATCTTCTTTTTCAACTATTTCTGCAACAACAATTCCTTCGTAGTCTTTGGCAAGGTCGTGAGAATATTCTACATTTCCGATATGTTTATTAATGATATCAACAATCTCTTGATTCTCCCTGTCTATTTCTGTTATGGATTTTAATAGTCCTGTTGTGTATCTCATTAGAATTGTCTTAAGAAGTTAAGATTATCATCTCTTAGATATCTGATGTCATGAATACCTAGTTTTATCATTGTTAGTCTGTCTACACCGAATCCCCATGCGAATCCAGAGTATTTTTCAGGGTCTACTCCTGCTTGTTTGAGGACATTTGGGTGTATCATTCCACAGCCCATTAATTCTATCCAACCTGAGTGTCCGCATGTTGAACAGCCTGCTTTTTTGCAGAATGGACAACTTATTACAAATTCGCAATCTGGTTCTGTGAATGGGAAGAATGATGGTTGGATTCTGACTTCTAATTCTGTATTTAGGTATTTCTGTAAGAACTCTTTAATTGTTGCGACCATATTTCCAAGTGATACATTTTCATCAATGTATATACCTTCAATTTGATGGAATGTATGTTCGTGTCCTGCATCTGTTGCTTCGTTTCTGAAACATCTGCCTGGAAGTACTACTGCGATTGGTGGTGGTCCAAACATTTTTATGGCTCTGTTTTGCATTGTGGATGTATGTGCTGGGAGTACTAGTCCATCTTCTGTCCAGAATGTGTCATACATATCTCTTGCTGGGTGTCCTACAGGGAAGTTTAGTGATTCAAACATGTGGTAATCGTCATCTAATTGTCTACTTTCAAGTATATTGAATCCCATTCCTTTGAAGATTTCTCCCCATATCTCAATTTCATTTGTTAGTGGATGTTTTGTCCCTTTTGTGTTTAACCATTGTTCCCTATTCTCTTTCTTTATATTGATATCAAAAGGGGCTGTTGGATCTATTTTTGCTTTTGTGGAATATGCATCTCTTTCTGTTGTTTTGCTTTCTAGTATTTCACCTAAGTATATTTTTAATTGGTTTGCCTCACTGCCATATTTAGCCCTTTCCTTCTGCTCTATTTTCCCAATCTGTGAGAATGCTTCTGTTAGTAGTCCTGTTTTAGAGGAATATTTTTTCTTGAGTTCATCACTAGTTAGTGTTTCTTTATCTTCTTCTAGCAATTCGAATATTTTTGCTAAGTTTTCATTTTTAAATTCCATGTTATCAGTATACTACATTTAAAAAAAAGGGACTACTGCTAGTCCCTTCTAAAGTCTATTTGATTAACTCCTAAAGGGATTTTACAATGCTTGTAAATACCTCAGGATTATTAACAGCAATATCTGCTAAAACCATTCTATTGAGTTCAATATCATTTTTCTTCATATTTCCAATGAAATCCTTATACTGAATGCCATTATTCTTACATGCTGCATTAATCTTGGTAATCCACATTCTTCTCATCTGTCCTGCTTTTTTCTGTCTATCATTATATGCATATTGACCTGCATGCATATATGCTTCGTGAGCAACTCTGTATAATCTGTTTTTTGTCATTCTGTAACCCTTTGTCTGGGCTAAGATTTTCTTATGACTTCTTCTTCTTTTTACTCCACCTTTTACTCTCATGATTCTTTATTATTAAACATTAACGATTTTTTTAAGCATCTTCTTTCCAATTGTCTTGGAAACTTTTGCATTATCTTTTAGTCTCCTCTTTTGTGTAGAAGATCTCTTAGTCTTCAAATGTGTCTGATGACTCTGTTTATACATAATGACAGGAGTTTTATTTCCTCTTGGATTAGAGACATTAAACCTCTTCTTTGCCGTTTTGTTTGTTTTTTGTTTTGCCATCAGGTTTATACGTTATTGATATATTATTACCTTCCTTCGTCGGACTGGGTTCAATACTACTATAATCGGCGAAATTAGTCAATATCTCATTGAATAATTCTGCAGCTTGCTCTCTGTTTTGTCTACCTTTGATAAACATGGTTAGTTTAACAGGGTGCCCTTTTGTTATATATTCTTTTGCCCTATCAACTCTATGTTGTATATCTGCCTTGTCTATGACTGCTGTGAATCTGAATTCTTTGGTTTCTTTAGCTTTCCCCTTTTTATTAGATCTACTCTTTTTATTTTGTAAATACATGTATTTTGCATAGTCCATGATTTTACAGACTGGTGGTGTTACATTTGTGCTGACTTCAACAAGGTCTAGTCCTACTTCTTGAGCCATTCTAAGAGCTTGAGAGGTGCTTACTACACCAACATTTTCTCCCTTTTCATCGATTAGCTGGACTTCTGGAACTCTAATCCACTCGTTTTTTCTCGGTCCAAATTTTTTCCTTAGATCTTTTTTGTTATCAAAAGGCATTCTTAAATATATAAATAAAGTTAATTATTAACCTCTGGAGCAAAAGGCTCTTTTGTCCTTATCTCCTCCTTGAGGTTGTCTATAAATTCTTGTACTTTCATTAGTCCTTCACTCTTGTTTTTTCTTGTTCTCACAGAGATTGTTTCAGTTTCAATCTCTTTGTCTCCCATTATTACAATGTATGGTATTTTCATTTTTTCTGCATCTCTAATTCTGGATTGCATGCTTTTTGTTCTGTCATCTAGTTTTACTCTTAGTCCAGCACTTCTTAACTCTTCGTATACTTTTTGTGCATATTCGTGGTGTTTGTCTGAGATTGGAATGACATATACCTGTTCTGGTGTGTACCAGAGTGGGAAGTCTCCTCCATGAGTTTCAATGAGGAATGAGAAGAATCTTTCGAATGATCCAATGAGTGCTCTGTGAAGAACATATGGTTCTTGCTCTTTTCCTTCTGCATCAATATATCTGATATTGAATCTATCTGGTAGGTTGAAGTCTAGTTGTAGTGTAGATACTGTGTCTTCTTTCCCAAATACATTGACTGCTTGGACATCTATCTTCGGTCCGTAGAAAGCTGCATCTCCAGGCATTTCTTCAAATTCGACTCCTCTGTCTGTCAATACTTTTCTTAGTATCTCTTCTGCACTCTTCCATCTTTCTGGATCTCCAGCATACTTTTTTGGATTTGCTTCCCTGTCAGAAAGTGAGAGTCTGAATCTGTATTTGGCAAAGCCTATGTCTTTGTAGAATATATCTAGGAGGTCTAATACTTCATTTAAGGAACTTTCTAGTTGTTCTGGTGTGCAGAAGATGTGTGCATCATTTTGTGTAAATCCTCTTACTCTCTGTAATCCCTGTAGTTCGCCAGATTTCTCATATCTATAGACAGTTCCAAATTCTCCAAGTTTGTATGGTAAATCTCTGTAACTTTTTTGTGTGAGGTTGTATACCATCATTCCTGCGGGGCAATTCATTGGCTTTAAGTAGTATGTTTCGTCATCTACTTCCATTGGTGGATACATGGAGTCTTTGTAGAATCCTAAGTGCCCAGAGGTTTCAAAAAGCTCTTTTCTGCTGATATGTGGTGTTAAAATATGTTCGTATCCAGCATTTCTTTCTAATTCAAGCATGTAGTCTTCCATAATTCTTCTCATTACATATCCTCTTGGAAGCCATACTGGAAGTCCTTGTCCAATTTCTGGAATTAGAGCAAAGAGTTCTAATTGTTTGCCTATCTTCCTATGGTTTCTGTTTTCAAGTTCTTCTTGGTTTTTAAGGAATGTGTTTAGTTCATTTTCTGTTTCAAATGCGGTTCCATAAATTCTTGTAAGCATTTTATTGTTTTCATCTCCTCGCCAGTATGCTCCTGCTGTTTTTGTCAGTTTGACTGCACCGATATCTTTTGTTGAATTGATATGTGGTCCTCTACATAGATCTGCGAATTCATTTTCTCCTGTGACAAAGAAGCTGAGTTCTTCTCCTTCGATGGATTCCATGAGTTCTAATTTGTATGTTTGATCTGTTTTTTTATAGTATTCTTCTGCATCTTTTCTACTCATCATTATCTGTGTGATTGGGAGGTTTTGTTTGATAATTTTCTTCATCTCTTTCTCTATCTTTTTTAGATCTTGCTCTTCTAGTGGTTCTGAGAATTCAAAGTCGTAGTAGAATCCATTATCTATTGCAGGCCCTATTCCTAATTTTGCATCAGGATATAATTTAAGTATTGCTTGTGCTAGCACATGCGATGCAGAATGTCTCATTCTTTCTAGTAATTCTGCTTTTAGTTGTTCTTCATTTTCCATAAAAATAATTCAAAAATATTAATTAAGGGATATTGGTATGTATGAAATTACACACATTAAAAGGTGTGTGTTGTGAAAACTATTCTATGTAGTTTTGATTTATTTATACCAGTTATTTTGTACACGGTATATATTCTATATTTTTATGGAGGATTTTGCAATGGGAGGGAGAGAGTTGCTATCTGGATATCTTTTCTTTTGTTTTTTGTAAGACAATACGAAGATCATCGAAAGAGATTTTTGTAATTGCTTCTTCTAATGGGAACCATTTGCCTTCCAAGTGTTCTTCTTCCATTTCTTTTGTTTTTTCTAAGTTGTTATCAAGGAGTTTGAATAGGAAGAATGTTACTGTTTTATCATACTCTTCACCTGTATTGGGATGCAGGAACGAGAAATTTTGTATGTATAGGGGTTCTTGATGCATCGCTTCAAAATTGTGATAACCAGTTTCTTCCCTCATTTCCCTAGCAGCTGCAGTAATCTCATCTTCTCCTTGCTCTATTCCACCCTTTGGTAATATCCATTCATCTCGTACTGTTTGGTGAAGTAGGTATACTTCATTGTTATTGTTAATTAAGACTCCTCCTGCTGAAAAGACTTTTTTCATTTCACAATAAAGAATGAAATTACATTTAAACCAAGATTAATACTCTCTACCAATCTAAGATGTTCTATATCTATTTTTTCTAAATCATATCTCTTTGGGTGTTTTAGGATTAAAGCACCTTTCCACTTCTTCGTATCTTTGTTCTGTACACCTGGTAATAGTTGGGATGCCATATTTATCATCTGCTCCATTTTGAAAGTTTTCTTTGTGTTAAAAAGCTTGTATGGTGGATCCATGAAAATTATATCAAAAGATGGTGTGTCCTCCTCGTTGTTTAGAAGTCTGTAAAGGTAATCTTCTGTCTTCTCTTTCACAATATCGGATTCTACAAGAAAACCTGTATGTGCTACATTCTTTTTTAGAATAATATCTGCATTCTTAGATGCATCTACAAATGTTGCAGATTTTGCACCTCTGGAGAGAGCTTCTAAACCAAAAGACCCAGCTCCTGCATATAAATCTAGGATATTTTTGTTTACAATATCTTCTTTGAGAATGTCAAAAACTCTAACTTTCATCCTATCTGTCATTGGTCTTGTAGCTTTTGGTACTTCTAAGAGGAAGTTTCTAGCTTTCCCTCCTGTTATTCTAACTGTCGTTGTGATTGTTGGCTCTTTGCTTTGTAGCCTTTCTTTTAGGAATGTTTCTTCCATTTCCAAAAAATCCTCAGGGGTGTCCAATCTCCACTTGCTTTTCTCTTTCCTAACTTTTTTGAACGAATCGTGTTTTAAACTCATGGCAATATTATAGCAGGTTTTTGTCTTTTCGGTTGTATGGGTTATTTGGGGTCTGTCCCAGATCTGACCCCTGTTTTCCAACCCTTTCTGCCTGTTTAA